>JANTGB010000168.1 GCA_024763115.1 Desulfobulbaceae bacterium
GCAGTGGCATCTAAAACAAAAACAATTGTAACTCATAACCTCAAAGATTTTAATGGGGTTGAAAAATTTGGCATTAAAGCCATCACACCAGGAAATTATTTGGAGGTAATAAAATGAGTGCATTAAGCTTACGGTTACCCAACTCAATTCATCGTCATATTAAGGAAATAGCCTCACAAGAAGGTGTTTCTATAAACCAATTTATTTCATCTGCTGTATCTGAAAAAATATCAGCTATATCAACCGAAAACTATTTAGTTCAAAGAGCAAAAAGAGCCAACAGGGAAGAGTTCACAAATATACTAAATTCTGTGCCAGAAAGAACACCAATTGCAGGTGATGAATTATAAAACATTTCTAAATTATCAACACATTATGTAAAAACAAACGACATAAACCATGTTGATTGCAAGAGGTATAGGTGATAAGAAATTGCTTTTCAGCCAGTGTTGGCCCGCAAAACAAATTGGTTGTCGTGGGTGAGTGTAAATGGAGTAGCCGACATCTGGGGCTTTCTGTTCTAAAGTCGTTGCAAGATAAGGTTGTGGCCAATAAATTACCAATGTCTAAGGCTTGTCGTTATCTCCTCTTTAGTAAATCGGGGTTCAGCGCGGAGCTTGAGAAAGAGGCTAGGAGAGATAGTAGTATTGTCTTGATTCGGTCTCTATTTGATATGTGCGAAAACGTAACTGTTCACCAGGGAGTAAATCTTTGCAATATTTAAGTCTCTAAGCTTTTTCCAAGACTCTGCTTGAAAAAAGAGGCCTCTGACAGCTCGATAATAATCGCCTGCAGGCAGGCTCCTACGGGCTCATGCCGGGGACTCCGTAGGAGCCTGCCTGCAGGCGATATGAGTTTTAAGAATTAAAACAAAAAATTGTGTAGACAAAGGTTTTGACCCATGGAAAAAATAAACGTAATTTCCTGGCCATAAACGCCGAAGAATTCATTGCAGCCATTACCCGGCATATCCCGGAAAAATCATTTCAGATGTCACGACATTACGGCTTCTATTTGAACAGAGCCAGGGGCGAGCGACGAAAAAAGAAAAGCAGGCAAATGAGCCAAACAGGCCAATTCTTTTAACGCCGAACTGATCGTTCAGGTATGATATTAACTATTCAATTTGCGAATTACTTCATCCCGAAAAGCCATTTTAACGCCCTATCCCCAATTTCTTAAACCGTCCGCCAAACTTAATGGGATCACCTTCATATCCCAGTGACTTGAAATCAAGATAATCGCTCTGCTCAAGCAGTTCCGCCCTTTCCCCGGGAAAGTATTTGCGCTGTTCCTCGCTGTTTTGCCGCACCAGTTTCTTGAAATCAATATCGCGTCTGTCGCGATGGCAGCGGTTGCAGGTTTTATCTTCCTTGAGCGCCGGGTGGCACTGGACGCAGGAAAGAGACATCTGTTTCGGGGCCACCTCATGTTCTACCCGCCAGTACATTCTGGTATCTACCCAGCTATAATTACCGCTGTAGTCAAGCCCGGCCGTTTTCATGCCGATGGTGAATGACTGATCCCAGTTCAGGGTCTTCCAGTAGCCGTCCGGGCCAAAGAGGTGAGGAACAAGGAGATAGCAATATTCCGCGTCCGCTCCCTGTCTGCCGTTCATAAGCTTGAAAGGAGTAATTTTTGCCCCTGGGTCGCGGCGGTCACCTACGGGTTCGGTAAGATTAAGAACCCTGGAAAAATCCGCCCGTTCACCAAGATGATAACGTTTTATCCTGCCGTCATACCAGGCATAAACGGGCCTGGCGTTTTTGACATGAACGAAACTTCCCTTTTTGTAATGATAATCAGGTTTGCCGTATTTATCCTTGTGAACCTGTCGGCTTTTATCGCCGGCGGTTGACCAGTCCCAGTACGATTTGGTGGGCTTGCCCCTGGCGTAAAGCGGTGAATGACAGGTGTTGCAGTCAAGGTGGCGGCAATGGTCATTAAGATGATGGTCGGTCAGCCGCAGCCCGTAATGGGGACGATTCGTATGGCAGTCCCGGCATTCAAGAACCGATTCGACCACGGCCACGGAGCTGCTGCGCCCGCTTATCCGGTGATTACGGGTCTGGTGGCATTCCGTGCAGCTGAAATCCAGGCCACCCATGTGAATATCAATTTCACGGCCTGGGTTGTTAAGGACACTGCTCATGTCGGCGTGCTTGACCGCGTCAGCCCCGCCGCCGCTGAAATGGCAGGCCCCGCAGTTTTTCCGCTCAGGACGACCCACATGAAGGGCAACCTTGACCAGGTCAACTTTGGGATCAGGCATACCGGCGGCCGTGGGCTTCTTGCGGTAGGTACCCGTGGTATCGTGGCAGACCAGGCAGTCAATCCGATTCCTGTTGGTAAAATCAAAGCTGTCGTCCTTCCAGCCGTATCCGGCGTGACATGATGTGCAACGAGCCTCGTTGCTTTTAATGGAAATTCAGTAGTTGTTGATGGCATTGGCCTTGCCGAGATCTGCCGATTTTGTCTTGCCCACTGTAAAGGGCGAGGGCCCGCGCCAAAGCCAGTGCGCCGTCTTCAGCATATCGTTCCCCTGGTCGGGATGACAGCGCAGACACTCGGCTGTTACCTCGTCAGGTTCAGGATTGGCGGGCAGCCGGACAAGTTTACTGTGATCGGCCGGTTTTTTTACATGACAGCCAGTGCAGGAAACCGGGCCCCTGCCCTCTTTCTCATGGCAGGCCATGCACTGGAGATGATAGGCGGCCTTGAGGCCGGGCCGGTCGGGCGCGGCAGGATCAAAGGGCTGCTGATGGCAGCTTGAGCAGCCGACAATCTCCTTGCCCTGCTCCGGTGCGTAATGATGACAGACCGCGCAGTCCCGGGCCAGAAGCCCATGCTTGGCGTGCATGAAACGCACTGGATAGTATTGGTCTTCATTCTCTTTTATGATCGGGCTGTCAAGCAGGAGATAGCTGCGCTCCATATCCTTGACGGAAATCCTCTGCTCCAGAAGGCGATGGCTGCGCTCATAGGGAATTTCCTCTTTGATTTTTTTGATAAATTCAACCGGGCGTTGGCTGAATTTAACCGCGGCCTGCTGATCAGGCGGCTGCAGACCTTTTTCATCTTCAAGTGCCAGGGCCGGAGAAACAAGCAGGAGAACCATTAACAGGGAAAAAAATCTCATAGAACGGACTCCTCCTTTTTCCCGCCGCTTAATACCGGAAACAGGCTGACGATCACCCGGTATAAAAACATCAGGGCGGCAACAAACCCCACGGTAACGGCAATCTCGCCTATGGCCGGATGGTATGCGGCTTTGGCATAATGGGACTGATAGCCGATCAGGAAGACGTTAAGCCGGTTCAGCGCCACACCGAAGATAATCAGGCAGCTGGCAAAAAAGAGCAGACCTCTGGAGCGGCGGACAGCCGGAAAGAGCAGGAGCAGCCAGGGGACAATCACGCCGAAGATGATTTCTATCAAAAAAGAATTGCTCTGCATAGTGTTGTCCAAGAGGTGAACATAGGCCCCGCGATGGCAGAGATCGCCCAGTTTCAAGACCATATAGAGTCCCAGGAGAAATATGGTAAAGCGGCTCAAGGGCGTAAGAACTTTCATTTCATCATCGAGTTTCAGTGACCCGCTGACCAGGATGGTCTCGAAAATCACCATGGGGAACCCGACGCTGATGGCCGAGGTCAGAAAGAGCAGGGGCAAAAGCGGCGTGTACCAGAGGCTGTGGAGCTTGGTCGGGGCAATGAGCATCAGGGAGCCCAGGCTTGACTGGTGCATGCAGGAAAGCACCACGCCGAGAATGACAAAAACCCACATAACCATGCCGAGCGCCGAATTAAGCAGCCGCAGCAGCCGGTTTTTGCTTTCCTCCAGGACAATGGGGGCAAATTCAAGATAGAGAACATTGAGATAACACATGACGCACATGGCCACCTCAAAGAGAACCGAGTTGGTATTCCAGTTGAAGATCGGTTTCCAGATGGCCCAGGAACGGCCGATGTCAACCAGCAGCCCCAGGACGACAAAGGTATAGCCCAGCATGGCGGTGAGCAGAGCGGGCCGGACAACTGGTTCATATTTATGACGACCGAGGATGTGGGCCAGGGCCGCGGTGGTGAAGCCGCCCGCTGCCAGAGCAACCCCGCAGGCAACATCGATTGCCACCCAGATCCCCCAGGGATGGGAGTTGTCAAGATTGGCCACATAACCAATGCCGCCAGTGAAACGGGCAAACACCGCCACCGCGCCGATGGACATCAGGGCCAGCATCACCCAGACGCCGGGGGTGAGCAGCGGAGCCTGACTCAGGGCTGTGGGTTTATTATGATTCGTCATCATTTTTCTTGAATTTTACCGCGGCCATCACCGAGGCCAGCAGGCCGAAAAGAGCGATTGGCGACCAGAGATAACTGAACAATAAATGCTGAATGGTTTCGGGAAGTTGCGACAGAGGTTCCCTGGGCAAATCCTGAAAGCCCAGGTCTTTGAACTCCTCGCCGGAGATATAGAGCCACGAGGTGCCGCCCACCTCATTTTCTCCGTAAATATAATCAAGATACCTGGCCTGATCAGCGGCTATGCGCCTCCTGGCCTCGGTCAGCAGATCATCCCGCCTGGCGAAGGTGATGGCCTCCACCGGACAGACGGAGACGCAGGCGGGCCGCCCGCCTTCCTTGCTGATCCGCTCAAAACAGAAGGTGCATTTCCGCACCTCGGGAGTCAGGGGATCATTATATTCATAGGCCGGAATTTCAAAGGGGCAGGCAACCATGCAGTAGCGGCAGCCGATGCATTTGCTGACATCATAATGAACCGTACCGTTGTCCTTCTTGCTCAAGGCCCCGACAATACAGGCCGAGACGCAGGCCGGGTCCTGACAGTGCATGCACTGGACCTTGACAAAGGTGGGGACAGGTTTTTCCCGCTCATCGGTTTTGCCGGTAAAGTAGCGGTTGACCACGGTGTAGGCGTCAACATCAGGCCGTCTTTTTTCTTCAAAAACCAGGGGATCAGCAAAGGAATGGGGTGGAGCTGCCGGAAGATTATTGGCCTCATTGCAGGACTCTTCGCATTTTCGGCAGCCCACACAACGGGTCAAATCAACCAGACAGCCACAGGAATCAGCAGGAGCCTTTGATTGCCATGCACGGGCCGGAACAGCGTTGTTTGCAGCGACTCCGGCGCCCGTAACACCGGCGACCTTAAAAAAATCACGACGGTTCAGCTTCATGTTCCTCATACCAGCAACTCGAGAAAACTAAAAAAATGAATAGTTATTCATTAATGCAAATTATAAATAATCAAAGATGATTATAAAGTCAACCCTGAGGAAAACTTATCTGCGTTTGGCCACATCCCAACTGGTAATATCAGTCAGGCAAGTAAGAAAAAAGGACAGGAAAAAGAAGCAAAATAGATGACACTCTGATCAAAAACATCATTGGGTGGCGGCATACGTCAGGTTTCAGTGTTCATAATGGAGTGGGAATAGCCCGTGACGATGAAAACGGCAAGGAGGGTATTGCTCAATATATCATCATAAATCCCTCCAACCCTCCTTCATTCCCTCCTCACGAGGAAGCAATCACGGATGACCCCTTTGATGATGGCCAGCCCGGTTATGAGGAACCATTTATCACAGTGAGTTAAGGCCAAAATACCAAAACCGCGAAAATTTCAACAGCCGACAAACAGGATAAGTGCATC
>JANTGB010000169.1 GCA_024763115.1 Desulfobulbaceae bacterium
GTAAGTGTTTACCAGTGCCTTAGATTCGTTCGTTTGGGACTTCGAAGCATACTTGTGCTATTCGAGAAGGCCCAAACGGGCGAAGATGAGGTGCTGGCGAACGCTTACGGTTCAGCGTATTAGTTATATGTCGGCAGGACTGATTGCAGACAGGTAAGCGACCGTATGAGACTCCGGATCCTGCGTCTTGGTGAGTAGTTATATGATTTTTTGAGGATGACTCATTTTATGTCTGCTTTTCAACAGAATGCTGAAAAGTGATTTCTTATCATCTCATCTTAACTGATTAAGGAGCGTCCTATGAATGACAGAAAAGATTCCCTCATAAATTCGATTTTTTTTCATAAACTACTCAAAGCCTCAGTCAAAATCACTCACTGTATCGGACCGATTCTGGAAGAGATTGTTTTTGACCTCTTTGAAGAGGAAGTGGCTGAAGCCGAAATTGAAAAATTTTATTCCGCCCTGGAGCGGATTTCGCAAAATAATGCAGATCAAATGATGACGCAAAATGAAATTCGGCTGATGAAACAAATGGCCTGCCTGCCGCCGGGATACCACGCCTATGATGACTTGCGGGATTGGATAAATCCTGAGCAGGATGGGAAATTCTCTAAAACACTGGGTAAACTGGCGGCTCAAGGGTGGTTGTCGGAAAATAAAGAAACAAATCAATATAAAATGCATCTTATTGTTGCCGATGTTATCGCACTGAAATTGTCCATATCTCTTGACGATGTCAGCACTCTGATTCAGACCTTTATAGAAAAACTCTTTGTTGATCAAAATAAAAAAAATCCTGTTGATAAATTTACATGGGTTCCATTTGCCTGGATTCTCTTGTCCCGTTTTTCCAGAGAAGATTCTGCTGAAATTGCCCTTTTGCAAAATAATCTGGCAATGGTACTTAAAAATCTGGGTAACTATGAGGAAGCCAAAGTCCTGCTTGAAAAGGCCATGGTTTATGATGAGAAGAACTTCGGCAAAGATCATCCTGTAACAGCGGTGAGGTATTCTAAACTGGCAATGGTGCTTAAAGATTTAGGTGATTATGAGACCGCCGTAACCCTGCTTGAAAAAGCAATGATTTCTATTGAGAAAAAATTCGGCAAAGACCATCCAGCAACGGCGGTGAGGTATTCTAAACTGGCAACGGTGCTTAAAGATTTAGGTGATTATGAGACCGCTGGAACCCTGCTTGAAAAAGCAATGGCTTCTAATGAGAAAAATTTTGCTGAAGACCAGCCCGCCACAGCAGTGAGGTATTCCAATCAGGCAACCGTGTTTAAAGGCTTCGGTGATTATGAGACCGCCAGAACCCTGCTTGAAAGAGCCACAATTTCCGATGAGAAAAATTTCGACAAAAATCATCCGACCACGGCGGTGAGGTATTCGAATCTGGCAACCGTGTTTAAAGACTTAGGTGATTATGAGACCGCCAGAACCCTGCTTGAAAAAGCTGTCATTTCCGATGAGAAAAATTTCGGCAAAGATCATCCAAACACGGCAGTGAGTTACTCCAATCTGGCAATGGTGCTTCAAGACTCAGGTGATTATGAGACCGCCGGAACCCTGCTTGAAAGGGCTATCATTTGTGATGAGAAAAATTTCGGCAAGGATCATCCAAACACGGCAGTAAATTATTCTAATCTGGCAACCGTGCTTAAAGATATGGGTGATTATAAGGGGGCTTTGCAATTATCGCAAAAAGCTCTGATTGTTTTTAATAAAGTATTGCCGGCATGCCATCCATATATTGCCATAGTAAAGGAAAATAATGAGCATCTAAAAAAGACATTCGTATTATAGAGATCTTGTAACTATTCAGGAGGAGCGATTAACTTTCATGTAAGCGTTCACCAGCATCTCATCTTTGCCCATTTCGGAGTCTACGCTTACCTGCCTGCTTGAATAGCACCAGTATGCTGCGCAGGCACAGGTAAGCGAAGAACGAGAGATTCCGAATGAACAAATCTATGGCACTGGTAAACGCTTAGAGACTTAAATATTGCAAAGATTTTCACCCTGGTGAACGGTTACACTTTCATAAACCATTGTGTTTGTATGACACCACTTCGATGTTACTTACAGGGTACCGGTAAGTGACCGGCAAGAGACTCCGGGAGATTTTTGCGATCAGGCCGGCGCGGCGTATTAGTCATATGTAAGCCGGACCGATTATGGACAGGTAGATGAGCTTGCGAGATTACCAGTCTGTATGCCCTTTGAGCGGTTACCGGCAGAGATCTATTCCCACTCAATGGTGCTCGGAGGCTTTGAGGAAATATCAAAAACAACCCGGTTGACTCCCCGCACCTCGTTGATTATCCGGTTGGAAATTCGGCCCAGCAGATCATAGGGCAGCTTTGACCAGTCAGCAGTCATGGCATCAACGCTGTCAACCGAACGTAGGGCAATAACATTTTCATAGGTACGTTCATCTCCCATGACCCCGACAGTCTGAATGGGCAGCAATACGGCAAAAGACTGCCATACCTTGCGGTAGTAGCCGGATGACTTCATCTCTTCAAGGACAATTACATCAGCCTTACGTAAAATATGAAGCCGCTCACCGGTAATCTCGCCCATAATTCTGATTCCCAGGCCGGGGCCGGGAAAAGGCTGCCTGAAAATCGCCTCTTCGGGCAGCCCCAGTTCCAGCCCCAGTTCCCGCACCTCGTCCTTGAACAGCTCACGCAACGGTTCAATCAGATCAAGCTTCATAACTTCGGGCAGGCCGCCGACATTATGATGAGATTTTATCACTGCCCCGCCCCGAAATGAAACTGATTCTATAACATCGGGATAAAGAGTGCCCTGGGCCAGGTATTTGACGTCACCCAGCTTGCCGGCTTCCTGTTCAAAGATATTAATAAAACCATGCCCGATTATTTTTCGTTTTTTCTCAGGGTCAATAACCCCGGCCAGCCTTTCGAGAAAATAACTCTCAGCGTCAATATCAATAACCTTAAGATGACTCTTTTCCCGGAAAAACTGAAGAATACTTTCCGACTCCCCGGTTCGCATCAGGCCGTTATTAACATATATACAGGTAAGCTGATCACCTATAGCTCTATGCACCAGGGCTGCGGTAACCGATGAATCAACTCCGCCGGATAAGGCGCATATTGCCTGGTCTTTGCCGACCTTTTCCCGGATGGCGGCTACCGTGGTTTCAATAAAGGAATGCATTGTCCACACGGGCCGGCAGTTGCACATGCCGAAAATAAAATTACGTAAAACATCGGCACCGATAATGGTATGGGCCACCTCAGGATGAAACTGTACTCCGACAAAAGGTTTCTCCTTATGGCGGATAGCAGCAAAGGGAGAATGCTCACTTTGGGCTGAAACCATAAAATCAGGGGGAAGATTTTCGATCCTGTCGCCATGACTCATCCAGACCTGGTAACGTCTACTGCCGGTTTCCAGACCGGCAAACAGGCCGCCCCGATTAACTATTTCCAGCTCAGCCTTGCCGAATTCTCTTTTTTCCGCCCGCTCCACCAGGCCGTCAAGCTGCCGGGTCATGAGCTGAGCCCCATAACAGATGCCCAGGACCGGGATATCAAGGGCAAAAATGCCTGGGTCGCTAACCGGGGCGTCATCGTCATACACACTGGCCGGGCCACCTGACATGACAATGCCCATGGGCCCCATCTTAATTATTTTATCCAGCTCCATGGTATAGGGATGGATTTCACAATAAACTTTCTGTTCCCTGATCCGCCGGGCAATAAGCTGGGTGGTCTGGGAGCCGAAATCGAGAATTAATATTTTTTCCTGTTGCAGATTCATTTCTCTTTCTTCTCAGTTCTGAAGTTAAGGCATTTAGCCTAAGCGATAATTGGGCGCTTCCTTGGTGATAATTACGTCATGAACATGACTTTCCTTAAGTCCTGCCGGACTTATCCTGACAAATCTGGCCTTTTGTCGCAGTTCTTCAATATTAGCCGCGCCAAGATACCCCATGCCGGAGCGCAGGCCGCCGATTAACTGGTAAACAATAGCTGATAGCGGCCCCCGATAAGGGACCTTGCCTTCAATGCCTTCAGGAACCAGCTTGGCCGCACTGTCAATATCTTCCTGGAAATAGCGGTCACTACTGCCTTTTTTCATGGCTCCCAGGGAACCCATGCCCCGATATCCTTTATATGTCCGGCCCTGGTAAAGAAAGGTCTCACCCGGAGTTTCGTCAGTGCCGGCAAACAGGCCACCAACCATCACCGCATGGGCGCCGATGCCGATGGCCTTGGAAATATCACCGGAATGCTTAATCCCACCATCCGCCAGGATGGGGATATCATGCTTTGCCGCCGCCATGGCGCAGTTATGAATAGCAGTCATCTGCGGCACCCCGACCCCGGCGACAATTCTAGTGGTACAGATGGAACCGGGGCCGACTCCTACCTTAACGCAATCAGCTCCGGCCTTGATCAAAGCCTCTGTTCCCTCAGGGGTAGCCACATTCCCGGCTATTACCTGCAGGTCGGGAAAAGCGTCTTTAACCATGCGCAGGGTATTTAAGACATTTTGCGAATGACCATGGGCAGAATCAAGACCTATAACATCAACCTCGGCATTGACCAGCTGCTCCACCTCACTTAAATTTGAACCAACTCCAATGGCGGCTCCCACCCGTAGACGACCCAGGGTATCCTTGGCGGCATTAGGGTATTTTTTTATTTTCTCCAGATCCTTGATGGTAATAAGTCCCTGCAGCTGCTCTTTATCATCAACCACCAGCAGTTTTTCTATCCTGTATTCATGGAGCAGGGCCTTGGATTGCTCCAGGGTAATTCCCGCCCTGGCAGTCACCAGATTTTTACTGGTCATAACTTCCCTGACCAGCAGATCAAGATCAGAGACAAAACGAAGATCACGATTGGTGACAATTCCCACCAGTTTGGCATCACGGAGAACAGGGACACCGGAAATCCGGTAATTGCGCATAATCTTTTTGACATCACCAACCGTCTGGTCTTCAGCAACAGTGATCGGATCAACAATCATGCCGGACTCTGATTTTTTTACCTTTAAAACCTGGCTGACCTGATCGGTAATTGCCATATTTTTATGGATAATGCCGACCCCCCCCTCCCTGGCAAGAGCAATGGCGGTTCGATGTTCCGTAACCGTATCCATGGCCGCGCTTACCAGAGGAATATTAAGGGAAATTTTCCGGGTAAGCCTGGTGGCAAGATTAACTTCGCCGGGCAGCACGGCAGAGGCTGCCGGTACCAGAAGAAGATCATCAAAGGTATAAGCATGTTCTATTTTATCGGATAACATAGAATATCTCCTGTACTACTTACGGGGCGGCGATTACGTCGCCAATCACTGTATTTGTAACTGTTTACAGGGTGCGGGTAAGCGACCATCGGGATCCTCCGGGAGATTTTCGCGATTAGTTCGGCGCAGCGTATCAGTTATACGTAAACCGGGCTGATCATGGAAAATACGGCGCCCTGTGAGCAGTTACTGTCTCCTGTGTAATTAACAGGGGGAGGTGAGGCTTGCTGACCCTATCAGTGGATCACCCCTGTCAATAAATAAAACTGGTAGTTAAATAAAATCGTAACTGCTCACAGGGCACCGCATATTTCCGCCATCAGCCCGGTTTACGTATGACTAATACGCGGCACCGGTCTGATGACGAAAATCTCCGGCA
>JANTGB010000170.1 GCA_024763115.1 Desulfobulbaceae bacterium
AGGGCACCGCATATTCGGAGTCGAAGTTTATGCCCTGTTTTTAAGGGTGCTTACCTCCGCGATCAGCCTGTCTTACATAGCACCAGTATGCTGCGCCGGTCTGATCACGAAAATCTCCCGGAGTCTCCCTCTGGTCAGTTACAAATACTGAGGTTTGCACTCATTAGGCGCTTATCCCATGAGTAGTTACTTTTTATCCTGATTAAAATAGTTTTAACGAGGTGTTCATTTGAAGAAAAAAATATTGGTTGCAAATCGCGGTGAGATTGCCCTGCGGATTATTCGCGCCATCCAGGAACTTGGTCATATTGCCGTGGCTGTTTATGAGACTCCGGATAATGCCGCACTGCATATCCGGGTGGCCAATGAGGCTGTCTGGATTGGTGACGGTCCGAGGGTTGATTATCTGGATATTGAAAAGATAATTACTGCCGCTAAACATTATAATGTTGATGCCATCCATCCAGGCTATGGTTTCCTGGCGGAAAACCCTGATTTTGCCAAGGCCTGTGAAGATAACGATATTATTTTTATAGGCCCTTCCAGCCAGGTTATCCGTGATCTTGGTGACAAGGTGACTGCCCGCAGAATTATGGCTGAAGCTGGAATTCCCATGGTACCCGGTACCCAAAATCTTACCGCCGCTGATGCAGGTGAGCAGGAAGCACTGGAATTTGCCGCAAAGTATGGTTATCCCATTATGCTTAAGGCTACATCAGGCGGCGGTGGACGGGGAATACGTCTCATTGAAAACGATGAGCAGTTAAAGGCCGAATATCCGGTAGCCAGGGCAGAGGCCAAGGCAGCCTTTAATGATGACAATGTTTATATTGAAAAGGTCGTTATCCGGCCAAAGCATGTTGAAGTGCAGATAATGGCCGACAGATTCGGCACTACAGTGCATCTCGGCACCCGTGACTGTTCAATTCAGCGCCGTAATCAGAAACTGGTGGAGATTGCCCCTTCCCTGATTAAAGATCAATCTCTGCTTGACGAGATATGTGATACTGCAGTTAAAGCTGCCAGGGCCGCCAAATATTTTAATGCCGGCACGGTTGAATTTTTGATTGACAGTGAGATGAACTATTATTTTATGGAGATCAATACCAGGGTGCAGGTTGAACACACTGTAACCGAAATGGTTACCGGTATTGATATTGTCCGCACCCAGATTAAACTGGCTCTGGGTAAAAAACTTGCTTTTGCCCAGGATGATGTCCAGATTCGCGGTTATGCAATCGAGATGCGGATTAATGCTGAAGACCCCCAGAATGACTTTATGCCTGAGGGAGGCAAAACCGTATCAGTCTATCGTTCTCCCGGCGGCTATGGTGTCCGGCTTGACGGCTTTGTCTACCAGGGATTTACGGTGCCTGAAGTTTATGATTCCCTGCTGGTAAAACTCACGGTTCATGGCTTTTCCTGGAATGAAACCGTG
Source organism: Desulfobulbaceae bacterium (assembly GCA_024763115.1). Taxonomy (GTDB): domain Bacteria; phylum Desulfobacterota; class Desulfobulbia; order Desulfobulbales; family SURF-16; genus JANTFJ01. The sequence continues at coordinate 1,439 of JANTGB010000170.1, forward strand.
GATCGGCTGCGTCGCTGTCTGAAGAATTATAATATAACCGGCCCCAAAACAACTATTCCCTTTTATTTGAATCTTGTAAATGAGCATGATTTTCAGCAGGGTGATTTTAATACTTCCTATCTTGACAATCATCCTGAACTTTTTGATTATAAAGTCGATGCCTCAGAGGTAAATAAGCTTGCCAGGTTAATTGCTGAGATTCATCAGAAGAAGGAAAATACATACGCTATTTAATTGTTACTTATGTAAAAGAGGAGTCACCATGAACCGAATCGTTCAAGGTATGAGTATAACTGAAGTTTTAAAAAATTTACGGGCAGTGGATGGTTATGTGATCACCAACACGGCCCGGGATTTATCCCAGTCTGATTTTAAGAACAGAATATTGCTGCACACTGATCTGCTGGCAGCTGAAGCCAGGGAAAAGGCCGGTTATTTTTCGCTGGAAATTACCGGTGGCGCTTCAGTGCATGTAGATATACTCCGTAAACAGGTTGATCCTTTTCTGAAACTGGAACTGCTGCGGCAGAAGATGCCGGACACCATGTTTCAGACCCTGTGTCGCGGGGTTAATCTTTTCGGCTATCGGCCATATCCCCAGAATGTTATTCGTTTTACGGTCAAGGAATTTGCCAAATATGTCGATGTCTGGCGGGTTTTTGATTTTATGAATCATATCCCAAACATGCAGGCTGTCTTTGAAGAGGTGCAGACCGCCGGAAAAATTCTTGAGCCAAGTATCTGTTTTTCCACCGGCCCGGAGCATACGGATGAATATTATGTCGGCAAGGTTGGAGAGATACTTGAAGTAACCGGTGATGAAATACTTCTCTGCATTAAGAACCACGGCGGGTTGGGAACCCCGAAACGAATCGGCGATCTTGTGGCGGCTATCAAGGATAAATATCCTGATCTGGTTATTCATTATCATGGCCATAATACCGACGGTAATGATATCGGCCGGATTACAGCGGCGGTTCTAAACGGCGCTACTATCGTTGATGCCGCAGATCATACATTTACCGGTTATTTCGGCCCACCGCCGATTTTAAGCGTTATTCAGACCCTGCGTGATTACGGTCGGGAAGCGGTCGGGATTGATGAAAAAGCGGTTATTGAAACCTCTGAAGTTTTACGTGATGAACGGCAGCATTATGAATATTTTGAATCCCAGTTTAAGGGATTTCTGCCCACGGTACAGATTCATAAACTGCCCGGCGGAGCCATGGGCAGTAGTTTTGAGCAGGCAGTCAAGGGTGGTTTTCTTGACAGGATGCCGGAAATTCTTCATGAAGAGTTGCCCAAGGTTCAGAAGGAACTTGGTAACTACTGGAGTGTTACTCCCGGTTCCCAGATTCTCTGGACTACTGCGGTAAGTAATGTTCTTGACGGCGACCGTTACGGTAACTGTTCCGGTGACCTGAAAAATTTGCTCCTTGGTAAATACGGTCCCTTTCCCTTTTATCAGCCGGCTGACTGGATTTATGAAAAGGCCTTTGGCCCCGACTGGAAAGAGGTTGTTGAAAAAGAGGGTGGGATAGAAGATATCGAGGACATGGATATTGAAAAAGAAAGACAGACTCTGACTGAACGTCTTGGCCATGAACCAAGCGAACAACAGCTTGTTACTTATCTACAGCATCCAAATGATGCTGTTGATTTTTTTAAGTTTGAGGAAAAATTCGGTCAGGTGTATGTGCTGCCTCCCAGTATTTTTTTTAAAAAAGGTGGTTTTGACCTTGGAGAAAAAATCGAATTTACAGATTGCAACGGCAAGGAACACCTTATCGAGATCGGTCCTCAGCAGGAAAATGAAGATGGCAACATCAATGTCTATTTAAATGTTGACCATTATCAGCGGGTCTATGAGATTGAGGCCGAGGCTGTAGACGGAGCTGTCAAGGAAGTTCAGATGAGCAAGGAAGAGATTGCCGATCTGGCCAAAATCGGCGATATTCGCGCACCATTCGGCGCTAATGTCTGTGAGATCGTGGTTGACCCCGGTCAGGGAGTTCAGGAAGGGGATCGTCTCTTGATGCTGGAGGCCATGAAAATGCAGACTCCGATTGCCTGTGAAATCGACGGAACGGTGGAGAAGATTGCCGTTAAAGTGGGAGATGCCGTGAAACCGGGAGATAAATTAGTTAAGTTGACTGTTGATGAATAGGCTGTTTTTCAGTCCTTTAGAAATTATTTTCGTGTTATTTCCGGCAAGAAATTAAAACAGGCTGATCGCGGAAGTAAGCACCCTTAAAAACAGGTCATAAACTTCGACTCCGAATATGCGGTGCCCTGTGAGCGGTTACAGTAGAATTAGACAATAAAAATAAAAAAACTCCCGGGGGTAAAACCTCACCCGGGAGTTTTTTTTCGTCTGAAACGCAACGGTGTCGCTTACCGGTATTGGACAACTTCCTCGCCAATGGTTATGACTGAGTTTTCACTACCAAAACCATTAGCCTGACGTTCCGAATTTTGGGGATCAAGCTGCCAGTGTCCGTCAACAACAAAGAGATATTCATAGCGGCCAGGTTTAAGTTTGAGTTTTTTCTTGAAAATATTACCCTTGTATTTTCTCATGGAATGTTTGCCGGTATCCCAGTCGTTAAAATCACCAGCCAGGAAAACTTTACCGGCATCCGGGGCAAAAAGAGAAAATTCACTTGTAATAATAACCTTTCTCTTTGCCTTGGAGGCGCTCTTTTTCTTTGTCGTGCTATTTTTTTTCGTTTTACAGGCCACTTTTCTTTCCTCCTCCCGATTTTTTAACAGATGCTCCTGGTAAATGAGTTCATTGTTCCTGTTAAAATATAATGCGTTAAATGAAATATCTTTGTCAAATGTTTTTTATTAAAAAGTGGTAACTGCTCACAGGGCACCGAATCTTTCCACCATCAGCCCGGCTTACGTATAACTAATATGCGGCACCGGACTGATGACGAAAATTTCCGGCGCCCTGTAACCAGTTACAATTACTGGGGTTTGCACTCATTAGTCTTACCCCGTGAATATTTACAAAAAGTGAATTATTCAGCCTGGTCAAAACTGCAACAACCTCTGTCCTGTTACTGAGTATGCCTTGATCTCGAATTAAATCAACAAATTCATATATTGAAAAGTTAAAATTAAACCTGTAAATTTTCGGCGCTGGAACCATTACCCACTCGATTTTTACCACTGGCCTTAATGGCAAAAAGTGATTTGTCAGCCAACCCCAGGATATCCTTAATAGTTTCACCATCATCGGGATAAGTGGCCACTCCGCAGCTGACGGTTAAATGAACCGGTTGTTCCAGGTCAAGCAGATATGGAGTGGCAGCAATGGTTGCCCGAATATTTTCAGCCTTTTCCAGCGCTTGTTTTTTTTCAGTGGTCGGTAAAACAATAACAAATTCATCCCCGCCATAGCTGACTCCGTATGCCGGTTCATTGATTAATTCCTTTATTGTTGTCGCCACCTCGGCAATGGCCTGACTTCCATGAAGATGGCCATAATTATCAACTACATTTTTAAAATTGTCAATATCGAGAAAAATAAGAGACAGGCAACAGTTTGATTCCCGGCTGGTTTCAATTTCAACAGCCAGATCCTGATAGAGATAACGGGTATTATAAAGACCGGTTAAATCATCGTGAATAGCCAGAGCATGATATTTTTCCACGCTTTCCCGCAGTTGTTTATGTGCCTGCCGCAGGGCAAGTTGTGTTCTGACCCTTACCTGTAGCTCCGGGATAGTAAACGGTTTTGTTATATAATCGTTGCCTCCGGCCTCAAAACCGGCCACAATATCGGATTCATCTGCTCTGGCGGTGATAAAAATTATCGGGACATTCCTGAGACGGGAAAAACTTTTAATTTTTTTACATAAACTCAAACCGTCCATGTCCGGCATACCTACATCGAGCAGCATCAAATCAGGGACGGTTTCCTTGATTATCTCCAGGGCCTGTTCGCCATTGTCGGCGGCCAGTACCTTATACCCTTCTTTAATCAGCAGGTTTTCCAGGAGGTGAAGATTCATCTCCGTATCATCAACAATTAAAATAATTGGTGGTTTTTTTCCCATAGAATTTCTGCTTAGGTCTCAATGCAGATGTTTGCTTTTATTGGACAAAGTGGATAGACTTATATGTAAGCGTTCACCAGCACCTCATCTTCGCCCGTTTGGGCCTTCTCGAATAGCACAAGTATGCTTCGAAGTCCCAAACGAACGAATCTAAGGCAC
>JANTGB010000171.1 GCA_024763115.1 Desulfobulbaceae bacterium
GCAAGGTCGCCCGGTCAATCGCGCAAACACAGGACAGCATGTTGACGTTAAACTTATCGTGGACATATTTAACCGCGTTAGCCCTCGGCAGGCCGGCACGCATTCTCAGTTCCATAATCTCATCGGTATTAAGAGCCGTTCCAGATCCGCAGCAATATGTTTTCTCGCGGATGGTATTTTCCGGCATTTCGTACCACTTGGGAACAATATGATCAAGAATATATCGAGGTTCTTCCAGCAAGCCCATAGCCCGAGCAGGATTGCAGGAATCGTGAAAGGTTGGAATACGATGGGCATTCCGGCTGGGATCAAGTTTAAGTTTATTGTTTTTAATCAGATCAGCAGTAAACTCACTTATATGAACCATTTTGGTTGATGCGGCATTTTCAAACCTGGTTCCGGTTATCGGCGAGGTAGGAACTTCTTTCATAAAATCAGCCGGGCCGTTCATGGTATCCATATATTGATGGACAACCCGCCACATGTGGCCGCATTCGCCGCCCAGAATAAATTTGACCCCAAGACGTTTTGCTTCGGCATACATTTTGCCGTTCAGCATTTTCATTACCTCATTTGAGGTAAAGAGACCGAAATTGCCGCCCTCTGAGGCATATGTACTCCAGGTATAATCGAGTCCGAGATAATGAAAGAGAAGCAGATAGCCCATACAGGTATATATACCAGGCTCGGCAAAAACGTCAGCAGAGGGAGTAATAAAGAGAATTTCCGCTCCCTTGCGGTTGAAGGTCGGATTGACCTTGACTCCGGTTATCTCCTCAATATCGTCGACCAGATATTCAATATTTTCCTTAAAGGTATGGGGTTGCAGTCCCATATGGTTGCCGGTACGCTGTGAATTCGACACCGGCTCCATGGCCCAGTTGATGCTGATACCGAGCAGATGGAGAAGCTCACGCAGCATCATGGTAACTTCGGCGGTATCAATACCGTAAGGACAGTATACCGAGCACCTGCGACACTCTGTACACTGATAAGCGTATTGAGCCCATTCCTTAATGACATCGATGGTCAGCTCCCGGGCGCCTGCCAGTTTGCCGAACAGTTTGCCGGCAACGGTAAAGTCATTCCGGTAAACCGAGCGCAGCAGTTCAGCCCGCAGCACCGGCATATTTTTCGGATCGCCGGAGCCCAGGAAAAAGTGACATTTATCAGCGCAGGCCCCGCACCGGACACAGACATCCATGAAAATCCGCAGGGAACGGAATTTATCTATCCGTTCCTTCAGACCCTGAAGGACAATATCCTTCCAGTTTGACGGCAGTTTCCAATCATCGTCAGCAGGATTCCAGACCCTGGGATTGGGCATTTTCAGGTGTACCAGTTTTTCCGGCTTGGCGGGATGGCAGAAATTCTCCGGTTTAAAAACCGGTATGGTCTTCAGCCAGTCATCCTTGGGAATAGCCCCGGTCATCAGGGAAGGGCCATGCGCCACACTCTCGCTTAATTCTTCTAGTTTAGGTAATTGTGCCATTTTTCTCTACTCCTCCTTCTCTGCTGCGGGGAGTTCCTTTTCCACCGGTATGCCGGCATCAACCATGAACTCTCTGAATTCGTCCTCATACGCCGCATATGCATGAGGCTTTATATTGGGATCATTCCAGGGGTTAATATGCCGGACAGCGCGGTTATTATTAGCCATATTCCTGGTTGGACTCAGGAAGACGCCACCCATGTGCATTAATTTACTGAAGGGGAAATAGATCATCAGAGTACAGACAAGCAAGACATGAACAAAAAATATCGGGCTGATACCCTGGGGCAGTACCGGAGAAAATGAGGCTATGCCGTCGGTAAGCTGTTTAACCGCAACAATGTCAACCCGGAAAACCCAGCGCATTAAAATTCCACTGATTGCAATACCGATAATAAGCAGCAGAGGGAAATAATCCGCCGGCAGGGAGATATAGCGAATCTGCGGCATGATGACCCGGCGGAGGAGAAGGAATGTCGCGGCACCGACCAGAATTAAATCAGTCTGATAAAGGGTCGGCGCGCCGAGCTGAAGGATGCCGTCGCCAAACTCAACCAGTTTGACAAAAAGCGGGATAGGCTCAGTAAACAACCGCAGATGACGAATTACCACCACCAGAAATGAATAATGAAACAGGATACCAAACAACCAGAGATACTTACTTGAGCCATAGGCCAGCTGCGGCCCGTCATTCACTTCAGCCTTGGTGTTACGGAACAAAGACCGGAAAAGAAAAATTTCCAGAAACATCCGTGCTGCAACTTCCCATTTATTAACAGGACAATCCAGCGGATCGCGCTTGATCCAGGGAAGTGATTTTCCCTGCCCGCATGTGGTGGGAATCCTGAACGGCACCGGAGATTTGGACCATTGCAATACCCGGTAGACAAAGCCGCCAATAAAGATCCCAAATGCCAGATAGGGAAGCGCTACACCCAGCAGGTATTGCGTACCATCCATTTGCGACCCCACTAATGCCAGCCCTACCAGAGCCAAGACTGCAATGAAAGAATAGAGTACTTTCATTTACCTTTACCTCGCTTCTTGTGGTTAATTCTTTAGTTACGTTCCCTGTTCATTCTCTCCCGCAACAGAGTCGAAGGACAGGCGCTGTCAGTCAAAACATATGAGCCACTCTTCAGCTCACGTATTCTGATCTGATAAATCCTTTCCCGGCTTGCCATGTAGAGATCAAAAACAAGCAAAGCAACTGCATCTACTTTTGCATAAAAAGCGGGCAGCTCTTTATAAAAATCAGCTGACCTCTCTTTATTACACTCACTTAAAACCACCTCTTTCAGGTCAAATATAAAAGAGATGGCATCTGAAGGCTTAAAGGTCTGAACCGCCCGCACCATGACCAGATCCTCCATAACCGGATAGACCCTGTCTGCCACGTCCCCCTGGTCAAGGATAGCATCGTATATTTCCTCTATCCCTTTCCTGACCTTATGCCCCACCGGATTCGCAAACTGATCAGTAATCTTTTTCAGCAGAGTCGCGCCTTCCTCGGCATAGGTAGACAAAACCTTGTCCGCCCAGCTGTCAAGAATGTCGGATCTCTTTTCCTGTAAGAGTTTTTTCAGCACTATTTCCGGGGGTTGCTCATCTTTTTTAAGTTTTTTCCGATGCGTAGTTTTTCCAATGAATGGCCATTCATTATAATCTGTCGAGCATGACTATCACATTTAATGTGATTTTTCAATGAAAAAAGATAAATTCACAAAAAGTTGAAATATCACTTTTTTGCTGATAATGGTTCAATTCCCTTCTATTTGAGGATTTACCTTGTTTTTTACGAAACAGTATCAATTAAAATTCCTGATTGTCTCTGTAAATTGCGGAGGAGATTCGGCAGGTCATCAAGATGAATTTCATCGTCCCGGATCAACTGACATACCCTGTTGCCGGTACAGTCATAGACGTCGATTTCATAACCATCTTTACCTTTTACAAGGGCCAGATGAACATCAATATGGTGGGCAATAAAATTTTGATTAGCTTTATCAATTAATATTTGCAGCATTTTTTCGCTGCCTTCCGGTAAATTTTCTTCAACTCCTTTGACAAAAATGCGATCCTTGTTTTTCTGCCACCTGCGCCAAAAACGTTTAACCGGCAATACCGGTGTTATGCTGTCGATTTTTTCAACCTGGCGTTTTTTCCCGGAATAATCCAGCACCGGGTGGGTGGGAAATTTTATTTCGTCGGTAATGACCATGAAATCAAAGAATAATTTCCATTCCTTCTCCGGCTATAAAAATTTCACTGTCGCCGTATTTGCCGGGACTGCAATGCAGTTTTGCCAATTCATCCAGCAAGGGATCAGTACGCAGGGGATCATGATGAAACAGGGCAAGTTTCTTTACTCCGGCCTGACCGGCAGCCGGACAGACCCATTCAAAATAGGAATGCCCCCAGCCGGCTTTGTCTTTACTGTACTCTTCTGCGGTATACTGGCAGTCATGCACCAGGAGATCAGCGCCGGCATAAAAAGCGGCAAGGGCCTCATTCTGTTCCTTAGCGATTAACTCCCCCTCCCTGGCCATGGTTTCATCATAGGAAGGATCGTCCGGGTCGGTTGAAAAAATATTACGAAATGGTTCCGTATCATAGGCTGTGCAGAAAACCCTGCCTTTATATTCAAAACGATAGCCCAGGCTGAGGATAGGATGGTTTAAATATTTTGTTGTCATTTTTATGCCATCTCCCAGATCAAAGCTGTCTTCCTGGAGATGAATATAATCTATCTCAGCCCCCAGTTCAGCCTCCCTTACCGGAAAATAACGATAGGTCAGCTGACCGCCCACTACCTTTTCCAGGGTATCCTTTTCATAGGATACCGGGCCGTATACCTTGAGTCTGGTGCCGGGAATATATATCGGGGTAAAAAAGGGAAACCCCATAATATGATCCCAATGGGTGTGGGAGAGAAAAATTTCTGTTTTTATCGGCCCGTTCGGCAGATCATTACCAAGCATAAAATTACCCAGTTCCCTGATCCCGGAACCGGCATCAATAATAATCAGCCGATTAATATCGTCAAAGCGCAACTCAATGCACGGCGTATTGCCGCCATACCTGACTGTCTGCGGCCCTGGACAGGGGATCGAGCCCCGCACTCCCCAGAATTTCACTCTCATCAGCTTACTCCTCCGGCAATCTGCAGAAAAATCTGGGCATTATCAATTTCCGTGGCAATCCTGTCCTCCATGGCCCTTATATCGGCCCATGGAATTCCCACTACTTCAATAATATCTTCAATTTCAACAACTTCCTGGTACAAATCTCCGGCTGATCCTATCTCGAAAATATTGGCATAAACATTGGCCAGTGCCACAATTTTGACCATATTCGAACATTTTGCAAAACTATCAGGCTCATAATGATGACAAACAAGAGTATCTGTTATAAGAGAGTTCAGTTTCCATTTTGCGGCAATAAGCTTACCGACAAAACAATGATCAAAACCAAAAATCATCTGTTCCGCTCTCTGCAACGAACATTTTTGAATCCACGACAATTCCAGAGCCTGCTTATAACCATCGGAAAAACAATTACTTAAAGGAATTTTGCCCAAATCGTGCAGCAGCCCGGCAACAAAATATTCTTCATGGGCATCAAGAGGAATCTTCTGCTGAACAGCCAGGGCCTTGGCCGTGACCCCGACACAGAGAGAATGATTCCAGAACCTGGTCATATCGAGGCATTGAGATTTTTCCTTACTGAGACTGCCGAGAACCGCAGTAGATAAGGCAAGATTTTTAACGGTATTCAGCCCGAGCATGATAATTGCCCTGGTCAGGCTGGCAACCTGATTGGTCAGGGAATAATATGCGGAGTTAATCAGTTTTAAAACCTGGCCGGTAAGAACGGGATCCAGAGAAATTACCCGGTTAAGGTCATTTGGTGAGGTGTTGGGCTGATTACAGACCTCCATAACCTTGGTCACGGTCGTGGACAGGCTGGGCATTTGATCTATATAATCCTGAAGCTGCCTGATCTGTTCGTCGCTTGCTGTTGGCGCATCCGCCATTAGGCGCTTAGCTCCTTTCAATACAATTTTATAATGACCTTAGGGCTCACTCAAAAATAACTTCGCATTCTAAGGCGCAATCTGAACATTTAGAAAAGCGATCTGCAATTATGCAATCCGGAGGCGTAACTCTG
>JANTGB010000172.1 GCA_024763115.1 Desulfobulbaceae bacterium
GTAGCAGGGCTACGCCTCTGGATTGCATAATTGCAGATCGCTTTTCTAAATGTTCGGATTGCGCCTTAGAATGCGAAGTTATTTTTGAGTGAGCCCTTAGTTAATATAATAGTGCTGTTGTAAAGAATATACGAGAGCTTGAAAAGGAATGAAACAAGGAGAGAGAAACAGCCTTGCGGCTTGTAAATTACGTATTTTATTGGTAGTAATACACTCTTTATTATAATGATGAATGAACAACCGGCTGAAATAAAAATATCGACCCGGATAAAAATCCCGGAGAATTCACCCTGGTTTGCCGGCCATTTTCCTAATGATCCTGTTTTTCCGGGCATAGCGCAACTGGATATGGTTGCTGCTGCTGTCGCTGAATTCAAGCAGGATGATTTATGGATAAAAAAATTAAGCAGGATTAAATTCCGAAAGCTTATCAGGCCCGGAGATGAATTGTCGATACTGGCTGTTGGCAGTAAAGAAAAAAACAGCTATTCTTTCCGGATAATAGTTGCCGGGCAAGAGGCCTGCTCAGGGGTTATGAGTCTGGCCGGGCGGTATGAAAACGCGAGAAAGGGAGAAACAATAACAGCAATGGAAAACGATATCAGCAAAACGATCCTTCGTGTTGCCGAAATAATCATCAATGAGTTAAAACTTGAAGATGTAACCCCGAAAACTTTTGCGCCTGATCTTGATCTGGTTGATGAAGTAGGAGTAGACAGCATGGATCTGGCTACTGTGGCCCTGGTGCTCCGGGATGAATACGGCATCAGGATAGATGAGGATGATTACCCGAAACTTACCACTGTCCGGATAATTGCCGAATATATTAATGAAAAATTGCGTAGTGACGATTAAGTGCCCTCCAGCCCGGCCGAAAAAAAAGAATACGGATTTTCCGAGATAATTGCCGAGCCGGCAGTCAGGGAAAGATTCGCCAGGGTGCGCAGATATTTTTTTCTGCGCGAATCCACCTATGACATGACCAATCGCTGCAATATCCGTTGCGAGGGGTGTTATTATTTTACCGGAGAAAAGCAGTTTGCCGCTGAAAATCGTAATGAAGACGACTGGCGCAATCTCCTGGAAGCGGAAAAAAAACGGGGGATAACCTTTGTTGTCCTGGCCGGGGCCGAACCTTCCCTGGTGCCTGATCTCTGCCGGGTCTGCTCCGAAGTAATTCCCCTGGGCGCCATTGCCACTAACGGTCTTGTCCCAATCCCTGAGGACATAAACTATAAAATACATATTTCCGTCTGGGGCAATGATAATACCAGCCTGAAAATCAGGAAGGCAAAGGATATGCTGGTGCGGCAGACGGCAAATTACTCAGGTGATCCCAGGGCTGTTTTTGTTTATACCTTTACCCCGGTCAATATTGATCAGGCCCGTGAAGTAACGGAACTGCTGGCCGCCTGTAACCAGAAGATTACCTTTAACATGTTTTCCGCCCCTGTCGGCTACAGGGGCCATTTGCGCCATAATAAAGAGACCCTGGCCCGAACCGGAAAAACAATGCGCGAGTTACTGGACAAATTCCCGGAGACTGTTATATATTCCCCTTATAATATTGTGGCCCATACCCATGAAAAAGGGCTGCACGATCTTTATTCCTGTTCCTATCCCCGGATGAATCCTTCCACGGCTATTGGTCTGGGCCGCTCTTTTCGCCAGTATCGAACCAATCTGGAGTGGGACAGGAAGGCGGCCTGCTGTGTGCCGGACACTGATTGCGCCGACTGTCGCCATTACGCGGCCGGCAGCGCCGTGGTTACGGCCCGTATGTACCGCCATGCCGATAATCCCGAGACCTTTAAGGCCTGGCTTGATTATGTTGATACCTACCTGGCTGTCTGGGTAACAGGGTATGAAAAAGGGAAAAATCTCTGTGAGAAGTTTGTCGCGCCTCCGGCAATTTGAGGCAAAATTATGAAAACAGTAAGCTCTCTGCTGAATGAGCATTGGTACAAACGTTATAAAAAAATATCAAAGCTCAATATCCGCAGTTCAATATATGATGTAACCAACCGCTGTAACCTGCGCTGTAAAGGCTGTTTTTTCTTCTCCTCCGGTGAACATGAGGCCGCGGTTGAAGAAAGTGACCTTGAGCGGTGGTACGCCTTTGTGGAAAAAGAAATGGCCCGCGGAGTTAATCTGGCCATCCTGATTGGCGGCGAGCCCACCCTCTGCCTTGACAGGATTGAGGCATTTTACCGGCGGCTGCCTACCTTTTGCGCCACCAACGGCCTGATCAAGGTTCCCCGCGAGCGATTTCCTGATATGATGGTGGGGCTTTCCCTGTGGGGAGACGCGGAAGATGAAAAAATTCTCCGTGGCAGGGATACCTTTAAAATTTCCAGTAAGAATTACGAGGGAGATCCCTATACCTATTATCTCTATACTGTTACCCCCCGGCAGCTCGGCAAGACTGAAAAAATTATCAAAAAAATAACCGACGTGGGCCTGAAGGTGCACATGCAGCTTTTGTCCAATGACGAGGGAGTGGACGGATTTTCCTGGCAGCCTGAAGAATTGCGGGATATCCGGGCGGAAATGGATGACATGCTGGATAAATATCCGCAAACCGTTATCTCCTCCCGTTATTATCATGAAATTATCACCAGCGGCCGGATGCTGGGCCGTCCCTTTGGCTGGCTGGAATGCCCGTCGGTTACTGAGCCGCTGGATAAAAGAGATCCCCGGCCGAAAAGATTAACCAATTTTATCCGCTGGGCCTCTGATCTTAAAACCATGCATCGCTGCTGCACCTCTGAGACCAGAGACTGCTCCACCTGCAAGGACGGGGCCGCTCACATGAGCTGGGTCATGGTCAATAAACGGGGACATCTCAGGAGTGCCGAGGATCTGCAGAACTGGATAGAGGTATATGAAATGTTTGCCAAACTCTACCAGTTTATCCCCTGGTAGCCGTTAATGGAGTCTGCTGTTGTTATTCTCGGGTATGATGCGGTTTCCCCGCTGGGCCGCGATCTTGACAGCCAGTGGCAGAACGCCCTGGCCGGCCAGAGCGGCATCGGCCCCCTGACCCGCTTTCCTCTGAGCCCTGATTTTCCCGTCCGTATTGCCGGTCAGGTTCCTGATATCGATGATGAGCCCTATCCTTTTCTTTCTCCCCGGCATCAGGCGGCCTGGAGTTCGCCGATTTTTAAATATGCCATGCTCACCGTGGAACGGGCCCTGGCCCGGAGCCGGATAGAAATCAGCCCGGATATTTCTCCCAGGACGGCAGTGACCTACAGCTCCGCTATTGGCGGCCTGGACGCAGTGCTTAAGGCGGATCGGCGCTTAATCAGCGAAAACAAACTGCCCCATCCCTATGCCAATCCCAATTCCTGTATTAACATGGTCGGCGGCAAGATTGCCATCCAGACTAAAGCTACCGGGCCGATAACCACTACCGTAACCGCCTGCGCCACCGGCCTGTCATCAATAATTGTCGGGGCCATGTTCCTGGCCCAGGGCCGGGCTGATGTTGCTGTCTGCGGGGCAGTTGATTTTGCCCTGGTTGAACCGGTTGTAGCCGGATTTTTTACCATGAACGGCTGCTACAATCCGAAAGAGGGCCATGAAAATGATCCCCCGGAAGCAGCCAGCCGGCCCTTTTCCCTGAACAGGCGGGGCTTTGTTCTATCTGAGGGGGCTGGAGCAGTGATAATCGCTACCAGGGAATTTGCCCAGGCTCATGGCCTGGATCATGCGGTGGAACTTGCCGGCTGGGGCATGACCTCGGATGCCCATCATTTTGTCGCCCCCTATCCGCCCACAGTAAAACAATGTATGGTTGAAGCAATAAATGATGCCGGTTTAAGCCCGGGGGATATTGCTGCGGTTAACGCCCATGCCGCCTCGACCAGGGTGGGAGACAAGGTGGAATATGATGCGCTGCGCGAGGTATTCGGCGATAAAATTCCCGCAGTCTGCGCCAATAAATCATTAATCGGCCATGCCATGGGCGCTTCCAGCGTGATTGAGACGATTCTTGCCCTTAAGGGTATGGAAAATGATATATTGCCTCCGACAATTAATTATACGCCTGATCCGGAAATTGTTCTTGACTGTGTGGCTGAGGGCAAACGCCGGGTTAAGCAGGAATTTATTTTAAAAAATGCCTTTGGCTTTGGCGGCTGTAATTGTTGCGCGGTGTTTCGCCGGGTTTGAAAAAGAGCTGGGCTGAAATATGTCGTATGAAATCCTGAAAAAACATCGCCGGGTCTGGGAAAAGAAAAAGGTACTGCAACGTATCTACCATAATTGGTATAAGCTGATTATCCGGAATATGGCCGCTCAGGAACCTACCCTGGAAATAGGCGGCGGCGGCGGCAATTTTAAGGAATTTTTCCCGGATTTAATTTCTTCCGACTATACCTTCTGCCCCTGGCTTGATTTGAACCTTGATGCCCATGACCTGCCGTTTCGTTCAGGCTCCCTGGGGAATATTGTTATTATTGATGTCCTGCATCATCTGGCCGGGCCTGTGGTATTTATTAAAGAAGCGCAGAGGGTACTTAAGCCAAACGGCAGACTCATCATGCTGGAACCGTGCATTTCACCGCTGTCGTTTTTGATTTATAATTTTTTTCATCAGGAAGATGTTGATTTCTCTTTTGATGTCTTCAGTGAAGAAATGTGGTGCGCAGAGGAAGAAAAGAAACCCTTTGACGGTAATATGGCGATTCCCAGTCGAATGTTTCTCCGGGAACCGGAGAAATTCAGAAAATTATTTTCCGAGTTTGAAATTATCAGGACAAATTATTCAGATTATTTTGTTTACCCTTTAAGTGGCGGCTTTGAACATCCAAGCCTGATCCCCTTGTTTTCTCTATCTTTTCTGCGGGGAGTTGAAAAATTTATTCAACCTTTAGGTTCATTTTTCGCCTTCAGATTATTAATTGTTCTGGAAAACAGGAAGTTATCCTGATGGGGTGCAAACAATTACCATGACTGCGACCGCTCAGCCAACACAACCTCTTTTCAGGCTGCCGCCGGCCGGAACCTTCCAGGCCAACGGGCCTGACGACCCTTTACCTTATTATTACAAGCCGTTAACAGGTTCGATATATCGGGCCAGAATAGAACAGGCCTTATCTCTGCTCAGCCCACCCTATGGCAATATTCTGGAACTGGGATACGGCAGTGGTATTTTATTGCCCTCGCTTTGCGCCATGGCGGATTCGGTTGCAGGTATTGACCTGACCTCTGATCCGAAACAGGTTCAGGCTGCCCTTGATGCTCAAGGAGTGCAATGTCATCTTGTGCAAGGAGATGTTGCCGATGATTTTTTTAAAGAGGAAAGTTTTGAGCTGATTGTGGCAATTTCAATTTTTGAACATATAAGCGATCTGCAACCGGTGCTTAAGAGAATGCACGCCCTGTTACGTCCCTCAGGTCGGTTGCTTGTCGGTATGCCGCGAGTCGATAAGTTGATGGCAAAGGCATTTAGCCTGATCGGCTTCAGCAATATTAATGATCACCATGTTACTGATTATAAAACATGTATCAAAACAGCGGCAGGCAGCTTTAATCTCCTTTCCCTTTCACATATTCCGGCCCTGATGCCATTGTCTGCCGGGCTTTATTTTAATATGCTGTTTGAAAAAATATGAAACGTCGGAATTTCAGGTTGCCTGCTTGGTT
>JANTGB010000173.1 GCA_024763115.1 Desulfobulbaceae bacterium
TTGGTCGCTTACCTGGAGTCTCCCTTTGGTCGCTTACCTGGAGTCTCCCTTTGGTCGCTTACCTGGAGTCTCCCTTTGGTCGCTTACCTGCACCCTGTAAATAACAGCGAAGCGGTGTCATACAAATACTGAGATTTGCAATCATTAGGCGTAAATATTCGGGTTGGGTAAAAGCTACCCTTCTCTACCCCTTTAATCGCGCACAGATGAAGCGCAGCTGAATAGTTACCCAGTTTTTTTATATCAAAAAACTGCCTGACAAATCCAGTTCTAATTAACCGACATTGATTTTTTTTCTGTAGTAGACGGCAGGGAAATAAAAAAAGGGAGGTTAGAGGAGAAAAAATTATCTGGTTACAGCCGGGCCCTGGCGTGAATAACGCATTATACCTGTGACAATCTGCTCGGCAACGGCATCAAGATAGCGGTCGCTACGCAGATTTTTTTCTTCTTGGGCATTACTGATAAAACCGATCTCTGCCAGAATAGCAGGCATTCTCGCTCCGATCAGGACAACAAAGGGCGCTTTTTTTACTCCGAGATCGGCAACATGATATTTTTGCAGCCCCTTATAAAGTTGTTCCTGTACCATCCCGGCCAGTCTGGATGACTCCTCGATTTTGCTGTTTTGCATCAAATCCTGAAGAATGGCTTGTAAATCACTGAGTTGCCCGCTGGAAGAGGCATTCTCCCGGGCTGCGGCCCGCATCTCATCCTTGCTGGAGGCCAGACTCAGGAAATAGGTCTCTACTCCGTGTGCCTTGCGGTTGGGAGCGGAATTGGCATGAATGGAGACAAAGAGATCAGCCCGGCGGGAATTGGCAATTGCGGTTCTTTCCTCCAGAGGAATAAACTTATCCCGATCCCTGGTCATGATAATCTCGTATTCGCCCCTTGCCGCCAGCCTGGCCGCTACTTTTTTCGCCACCTTAAGCACCACGTCCTTTTCCTTCAGGCCGCTGAAACCAATGGCTCCAGGGTCTTTGCCGCCATGTCCGGGATCAATAACAACTCTCCCCACCTCAAGGCCAAGCTGTTCGGACAGTGTAGGGAGCCGGGCCGGTTCTTTGCGTACCCCTGTCAGGTCGATAACCACCCGAAAAGGATCAGTCAGGCTGAAAACCTTGTGGCTTGCCAGAGACACCGTGTCAAGCACCACTCTGGCTGTCTGCCGGGAAAACTGGGCGCTGCGTACCTGCTTGAGCAGGCCGTCGCGGATTATTATCGGATCTTTAAATTTTTTGTCGATCCGGCAGGAAAAAAGATTGATATAGAGTCGGCCGTCACTGCCGTTGCCTGACAAAACATTCTCAGCAAATTTTACCGGTTTGGATGTTTCAATCACAACCCTGGTATAATCCCTGGTTGACCAGTGGCGAATTTGGTGAATTACCGCCCTGTTATCCTGTTTTTTCTGAATTTTACCCTGGACTTTCTTTTGTATTACCGCTTGGTCGGCGCCATATTTACCGTTAAATTTTTTAATCAGACGGGCCGCGACCTGTTGCATGTCGCCATCCGGAAAAAGAGTAATTATACCGGCAAAGACAGACACGGCTTCACTCGGCGAATCAAGATTAACGAGCATTATTCGGCCTATGGCCATTAGAGCGTCATCAGCCAGGTGATGGTCGGGAAAACGCCGGGCTAAGTCCTGGTAAAAATCAACGGCCCGGCCAAAATCCGCCCTGCGGCCAAAACGTTCACCCATCTGCCGATATATTTTAGCAGCCATAAAAAGCGAATCAGGTGTGCGGCTGTGCCTGTTGCCCGCCTCCCGGCTGATTCTGTGAAAATTTTCCGCAGCCCGCTGCCAGTTGCCGCGCTGTTCGGCCCGGAAGGGATGAACGAGCAGATTATGATAATAGGCGGCCGCCTGTTTATAACGTTTGGTAGCCAGGTCGGGAAAATGGGTTGCCCCGGATGCCCGGCCGGTCGCGGAATATAAGAGCAACAGGACGGCAAGGAGGACAAGGGGATATTTTTTCAGGAAAGAAATCACGAATAATGATTATAACAAATCGTATCTCACGGGCAAACGCTTTAATTTCGGTAACTACTCATGGGGTAAGCGCCTAATGATTGCAAATCTCAGTACTTGTAAGTGGTTACAGGCTTTAGATCCTTACCCCATGAGTAGTTACCAGGCCGAACTGATTGCGGACAGGTAAGCGAGCTTGCGAGACTCCGGATCCGGCGCCCTGTGAGCAGTTACGGAGAAATTACAAATTTTTCAACTCATATAGCAGGGTCAATCCCTCCAGGGGAGTAAGCCGGTCAATATCAATTTTTTTCAGCTTTCGGCGCAGAGGATCATCTTCGCTGGAAAAAAGCGACAGGGGCACGGCAGGCTGCTCACCCTGTTCCGGGGCCAGGCGGGGTAACCCCTGGCTGGTAAACTCACCCTTTTCAATATTATGCAATATTTCCTGGGCCCGGTCAACCACCCGCCTCGGCACCCCGGCTAAAGCCGCCACCTGGATGCCGTAACTGCGGCTGGCCCCGCCGGGCATGATCTTATGAAGAAAAATGATCGAATCATTCCATTCCCGCACCGCAATATTAAAATTCTTTATTTTGGGATGGATAGCAGCAAGTTCAGTTAATTCGTGATAATGGGTGGCAAAGATGGTCTTAACTCCGCTTCCGTCCCTGGCCAGCAGATCTTCGCTCACGGCCCAGGCAATGGAAAGCCCGTCAAAGGTGCTGGTGCCCCGGCCTATTTCATCAAGTACCACCAGACTTTTTTCCGTGGCATTATGAAGGATATTGGCAGTCTCATTCATCTCCACCATAAAGGTGGACTGGCCCCGGCGCAGATCATCCATGGCCCCTACCCTGGTAAAGATGCGGTCAACCACCCCGATACGGGCGCTTGATGCCGGGACAAAAGAACCCATCTGGGCCAGGAGAACAATCAGGGCGGTCTGGCGTAAGACCGTGGATTTACCGGCCATGTTGGGGCCGGTGATAATTAAAATTTCGTTTTTTTTCTGGTCGAGACGAATGTCATTGGCGACAAATCTGCCGCTGGGCAGGGAACGTTCAATTACCGGATGACGGCCCTCGCGGATGGCAATATCCCTGGAGTCATTAACAACAGGCCGCACATAATTGTAGCGCCGGGCAACCTCGGCCAGGCAGGTAAAATAATCAATCCAGGCAACAAAAGAAGCGGCCTGGATAATCCGGGAACCGGCTGCGGCCACCTTGTTTCTTATTTCAATAAAAAGACGGTATTCAAGCTCCAGCCGTTTTTCTTCAGCCCCCAGCACCTTATTCTCAAATTCTTTTAATTCCGGGGTGATAAAACGCTCAGCATTGACCAGGGTCTGCTTGCGGATATAATTTTCCGGGACATTGGCCTGCTGGGCCCGGCTCACCTCGATAAAATAACCAAAAACTTTATTGAAACCTATTTTCAGCTTGGCAATGCCGGTTTCCCGTCGCTCCTGTTCCTCCAGGGCCAGGATATGCTGCCTGCCATGAGTCATGATAGAAACCAGCTCATCAAGTTCGGCATTATAACCAGGCTTGATCAGACGACCCTCCCGCAGAGTGACCGGCGGCTCATCCTGGATGGTATTTTCCAGTAATTCCAGAATATCGCTCAATTCATCAAGCTTTTCGGCCCGCTCATGGAGCAACCCTGTGGTGACAAGGGCCGGAGCGCGCAGACGGGGCAGTTGAGCCAGGGATGTTTTCAGGGCAATAAGATCGCGGCCGTTGGCGCTACCCAGCACCACCCGGCTGTTAAGACGTTCCAGATCATAAACATTTTCCAGGATTTCCCGTACATCCCGGCAGAGTTGCAGGGGGTCGGGCCGGGATGAATCCCCGCCGATCTCCAGCCGGGCATGACCGGTTCCCACCAGAAAATCAACGGTCTTCAGCCGTTTGTTTATCCGCTCCTGATCCTGCAGGGGAAAGAGAAGATTGCGTTTAAGCAGGCGGGCGCCCATGGGCGTTTTGGTCAAATCAAGAGTGGCCAGCAGAGAACCCTGACGCCGGGCCCCGACAATAGTCTGAACCAGCTCCAGATTACGGCGGGTGGAATCGTCAAGAATCAACACATCGTCAAGCTTAATGGCCCGGAGTCGTTCAACATGATCAAGAGCGGTCTTCTGGGTTTCCTGGATATAGGCAAGCAGGGCTCCGGCCGCGCAAATCCCGGCTTTCATCTCCTCACAGCCGAAACCGGCCAGGTTCAATACCTGAAAATGATCAAGCAGGGTTTCACGGGCCGTTTCTTCGGCAAAAAGGGAATCAGAGCGCCTGGTCAGGCAGAGTCCGGGGAAATGGGCGTCAAGTTCCTCCAGTTCCTCTTCATGGCCCTGCTCGCCACATAACAGTTCGGCCGGAGCCATGCGGGCCAGTTCCTCCAGGGCCGCCGCCTGGTTATCACGTTCAGCAACCAGAAACTCGCCGGTGGAAATATCCATAAAGGCCAGCCCCCAGGTCTCTTTTCGGCAGATTGCCGCCAGATATCGATTACTCTTGCTATCCAGCACCTGCTCTTCAAGCGCCACTCCGGGACTGACAACCCGCACCACCTCGCGCTTAACCACGCCTTTGGCCTGTTTCGGATCTTCCACCTGTTCGCAGACAGCGACCCGGAATCCGGCATTGACCAGCTTGGCCAGATAGGAGGCTGCAGCATGATGGGGCACTCCGCAAAGGGGAACCCTGTCGGTTTCATTCTTATTGTTGCGCGAGGTCAGGGTAATACCCAGCACCTTTGAGGCCGTGACCGCGTCATCAAAGAACATCTCATAAAAATCACCCAGCCGGTAAAACAAAATGGCATCCGGATACTGCTCCTTGATCTCCAGATACTGGCGCAGCATGGGGGTGATTTTTCGGGCCGGTTTGATCTCTTTAGTCATAAGCTGAAAATTCCGCCCCGCAACTCCTCTCCCACCTCAAGAATGGCATAGGTGCCGGGTGCGCCGTAACGGCCGGTGCCGGTAAAACTGCCGGGATTAATGAACAGTACCGGGCCGATCTGCTCCCAGCGCGGGATATGGGTATGACCGGAGACAATGCAGTTAACTTCTTCTTTAAATTGGCGAAGCAGGCAGTCAACCAGGTCATGGCGGCAGCCCATGCCGTGCAGCAGACCGATTTTAAAGGATTCAACCTGGATAATTTTACTACCGGGAAGCCGGCTGCGAGAGGAGGTGTGACACATGTTACCATGCACGGCATGCACTTCTTTATCCTTAAAAACATCAAGTACCGAGATGTCGGTCAGATCACCGGCATGAAGAATTATTTCCACCCCGGCAAAAGCCCTCTCAGCCCGGCGACGGAACCCGTCATCAGGCCGGATAAGATGGGTATCGGACAAAATGCCTATTTTATTCCTGACAGACACGCGAAAAATGGACCGTTTTTTTGATTATCCCTGATTGAATACCCGCTATTGTCGTTAGACCGGAGCTGGGCTGCGGCGAAAAAAACCAAAGCGAATCATAAAAACTACGTAAGCGTTCACCAGCACCTCACGGAGTCTACGCTTACCTCTTTGCCCATTTCGGAGTCTCGTACCTCGCTTACCTGCCTGCTTGAATAGCACCAGTATGCTGCGCAGGCACAGGTAAGCGAAGAATGAGACTCCGAATGAACAGGTAAGCGCAGACTCCG
>JANTGB010000174.1 GCA_024763115.1 Desulfobulbaceae bacterium
GGCATTTTTTCTCAAATCAAGGCATTTTGAAAAAATAAGCGCAGTCATATAGTTGATATTACGAGCATTATTTTTTCAAAATAACACAGAGTTGGGGGAAAAGGGCATTCTTGGACAGCCTCCTAGGCAAAAGTGTAATTGTTCACCAGGGCCGGCAGGTTTGGTTACAGGTATTTTATTGCAGACTGTGGGAGTCATATCAAATTATAATGATATATTATAAAAAAATTTGACAAGCAAAACTTTTCGTTGTAAAAAATCCGGTTGCGTTTCAGGAAACAGAAGCCATGTAACAGAGGACGGAAAATTAATGCCGCATTGTGCTGTCTTCATTATTCGTCGGGCCTCAAAAAGGCATGGTTGTTCATAAAAAACAACATTAAGCACTAAACATAAGGAGAATATATGTGTCGGTTAGCGTTGAAGACCGCCAATGAACCTTTTTCGCCGTTTGACGTCCTGCAGGCCATGGAGGCCATGCAGGAGGGATATGACGGCAGCGGCCTGGGACTGTTGCTGCGGGGCCTTGAATTTTCTGATTTCAAGTATAATTCCGCAAATCCGATTCTTTCCGGCATAGCCCACACCGAAAAGGCCCTGTATCGACTTAATGAGCTTATGCAGGATAAAGGCTTTGAACTTAAACATGACCATGAATTTGATGTGGATGCCGCCGGCATAGAATCTAAAGACCGGCATAAATATTTTCTCCGGGTTTATAAACTTCCGGCAGCCTGGTCGGATTTCGACAAAGAAAAAATTGAAAATGAGCTGATGCTCACCCGCCTGTTCCTGCGTCGCAATGGAGAAGCGCATAATGGTGATCTCACGGTTTTTTCCTTCTGGCCGGATGTGGCAATGATCAAGGAAGTGGGCTGGCCTCTGGGCGTAGGCAAAGCCCTTGGTCTTGACGCGGGCCGGATCAAATCACGGGTCTGCATGGCCCAGGGCCGCCAGAATACTAACTGGGGAATTAATCTTTATGCCTGCCATCCCTTCTTTATTCAGGGGATCGGCACTATGACCAATGGTGAGAATACCGCTTTTATCCCCATCAAGGACTGGCTTACCGGCACCCATTATCCCGGTTATGTCGGCTACCAGTCAGACAGCGAAGTTTTCGCTCATATTCTCCATTACGTAACTAAACAGCTCGGCCTTCCTCTGGAAGCCTACAAGCATGTTATCACTCCGCTGAAAGCCGCTGAACTTCATGATCATCCCCAGGGTGAATTTCTCCTTGGCCTGCGCAATGTCTGCCGCCGCCTGATAATTGACGGCCCAAACTGCGTCATGGGCACTCTGCCGGATGAAACCTGCCTGCTGGTTATGGATGCCAAGAAACTGCGGCCTTCAACCGTTGGGGGCATGCCTGGCGAGTGGGCCATGGCCTCGGAGATGTGCGGGGTGGATGCCATGATTCCCGACCGGGATCGTTCCCTTGATTTCATGCCCATGCGCGAACATACAATTATTGTCCCACCGGACAGACAGGAGCTTAAGATATGGTCTCAATTCGATCAATTCCCTCTACGCCAAGCAGCTTAACGTCCATTGACCTGCCTTGGATAATCGAGCATAATGAGGAGCGCTGTACTCTGTGCGGCCGCTGCACCTCTGTTTGTCCAGTCGGCGCTATCAAGCTGAATTACATGCGGAAACGCATGCCGCGAATTGTTTTAAATTCCTCGGAGCGCGGCAGTTCATATAAAACCTTTGTTGGTATACGGCAGCGGACGGATCCGGCTCATCGCTGTATAGGCTGCGGCAGCTGTTCCATGGTCTGCCCCAATGAGGCTATCGCCCCGACTCCCAACCCTAATGACGACCGCTTCCGCTTCCAGTCAGTCCGGAAAGGCGAACCGGTTAAAAGGGGCGGTCGGCGTAATGTGCCGGGCGCCGGCCTGCTGGATCGAATAATTTTCAACCGGATCTCCATGCTTACCGATCCGGCCCTTGATGCCGGTCGCCATGAATTCGAGCTCAACACCCTTTTGGGCCGCGTACTGCCGCCTGAAGAATTCCTGCGCCGGAAACTGACCGGAGAGTGGATTCCGCCGGTTCGGGAAATTTTTCCCTTTATCATCGGTTCCATGTCCTTCGGGGCCCTGTCGCCCAACATGTGGCTCGGGCTGCTCCAGGGTGTAGCTTACTGTAACGAAGTCCTGGGCATCCCGGTTGTCATGGCCACCGGCGAGGGCGGCTGTCCGCCCTGGGTACTGAAAAGCCCCTTCCTTAAATATATAATTCTTCAGATTGCCTCCGGGTATTTCGGCTGGGATGAGATTATCCGCGCTATCCCGGATATGCAGTGTGAACCGGCGGCCATTGAAATCAAATACGGCCAGGGAGCCAAGCCCGGTGACGGAGGATTGCTCATGTGGTTTAAGGTCAGCAAACTCATTGCCCGGCTGCGCGGTGTTCCTGAAGGCGTTGACCTGCCTTCGCCCCCGGTTCACCAGACCCTTTATTCTATTGAAGAATCGGTAATGAAAATGATCCAGTCTTTGTCTATGGCCTGGGATTTCAAGGTGCCGGTCTACCCAAAGATTTCCGGTTCAACTTCGGCAAAATCAGTGCTTAATAATCTGGTGCGCAATCCCTTTGCCGCCGGACTTCTTATAGACGGGGTAGATGGTGGAACCGGCGCCGCCTATAACGTCAGCATGGATGCCACAGGCCATCCCATTGCCTCCAATGTCAGGGAATGCTATCTTGACCTCTGCGCCCAGGGCAAACAGAATGAAATTCCCATCTTTGCCGCCGGCGGAGTCGGCAAAAACGGCAATATCACCCAGAACGGCATGGCCCTGGTTATGCTCGGAGCCTCGGGCGTCCACATCGGCAAGTACATCATGCAGGCTGCGGCCGGTTGCCTGGGCAGTGAACGGAACCGTTGCAACGTCTGTAATATCGGTCTCTGCCCCAAGGGTATTACCAGCCAGAATCCCAAGCTCTACCGACGGCTTGATCCCGACAAGGTTGCCGAGCGGGTAGCGGATACATTTATGGCTATCCGAACGGAAATGAAAAAAATCATGGCCCCGCTGGGACGCTCCCAGAGTCTACCCATCGGTATGTCGGATGCCATCGGTATTGAAGATAAGGATGTGGCTGAAAGGCTGCAGATTAAATATATTTGTTAGAACATATTATTGACAGGACTAACATGATTATCAGGATAAAAATCTTGTACATTCTGTTCATACTGTCGAAAAATTTGTTAGTCCTCCCGGAGGAAATGAAGTGACTGAAGTAATTACTATAAAAGGCCTTGATGAAAACGGTCGCAGAATCAGTTCCCAGAAATATGAAGATCTGGTGCAGCAGGCCTTTAAATCCACTAATAATCTTATCCTGGAAACCTATGGCCAGCATAATGTCGGCGGACGCCTGAGAAGTACGGACGGGCCTGTTGATATCCGGATCAAAGGCCCATGTGGTCAGCGACTGGGCTGCATGGGACGACCCGGCATCAGTATAACCTGCCACGGCTCTGCCTCGGATGATGTTGGTTATCTCAACATCGGCGCTGATATCACCGTCCTCGGAGATGCGACAAACGGAGTCTGCAACGCCATGGCTGAAGGCCGGGTAATGGTGGGCGGTTCCATTGGCGCCCGCGGTCTGACCATGACCAAGTGGAACCCGGATTATAATCGTCCGGAACTCTGGGTGCTGGGGTCGGTGGGTGACACCTTTGCTGAATTCAACTGCGGCGGCATCGGCATTGTCTGCGGCATTGAGGCCAAGACACCGAAAAATGTGCTGGGCTATCGCCCTTGCGTCGGTATGGTCGGTGGCTGGATTTATTACCGGGGCGAGACCGACAGATCATACTCCCGCACCAACGTCAAGGCTGTGCTGCCCGATGATGATCAGTGGCAATGGCTCCTTGACCGGCTGCCGGAATACCTGGAAAAAATCGGGCGGAGTGAACTGCTGGACAGCCTTACTGTCCGCGATGACTGGAAAATGTTGATCTCTATTCCTCCCCAGGAACGGGCTCTAATGTTCTCCGGCCCCATGCCCATGCAGGAATTCAAGAATAATATCTGGAACAAGGGGTTCGGCGGCGGCGACCCCTTACGCGATCTGGCTCCGGGACTGGACAGAACACCTATTGGTATGATTGAAACCGGAGATCTCAGGCGGCGTCAGCCTTTCTGGGCCAACCGTGAGGCTGCTGCGCCCTGTGCCTACTACTGCCCGGTTCATATTCCCACTGTTGACCGGCTGCGCCTTATTCGTGAAGGCAAAACCAGGGAAGCTTATGAGATGGTACTGCAATATACGCCGTTTCCCGCTTCAATCTGCGGCTCTATCTGTCCTAATCTCTGCATGCAGCATTGTTCCCGTCAGCTTGTTGATGAGAGTATTGACGTGGCAATGCTGGGAAGGCACAGCAAGGATGTGCCTGTTCCTCATATGGCAGCGCCCATGGATAAAAAAGTGGCGATTATCGGCGGCGGCCCGGCCGGAATGAATGCGGCCTGGCAGCTGGCCATGGATGGGATCGAGGCCCACATCTTTGAAAAGGATAACAAACTTGGAGGAAAGCTGGCCCAGGTAATTCCCTGGGAACGGCTGCCCAAGGCGGTATGGGACTCTGAGATTGACCGTTTTCTGAAAACTGACAATATCCATGTTCATTTCAATCAGGATATAACAAAAGACAAATTCAACGAATTGCAAAATGAATATGACTATGTAGTGGTTGCCGTCGGCACCCATGAACCGCGACGTATTCCTTTTCCCGGCCATGAACTGGTTGTTCCCGCCCTGGATTTTCTTAAACAGGCCAAGAGTGACAAGCCGCCTCAAGTCGGCAGGCAGGTGGTAATCATCGGAGCCGGCAATGTTGGTTGTGACGTGGCCTGTGAGGCTTACCGCCTTGGAGCTCAGGAGGTTACCCTGGTCGATATACAGAAGCCTCTGGCATTCGGCAAGGAAAGGAAGGCGGCTGAGGCACTGGGCGCCAAATTTCGCTGGCCGGTGAGTACCAAGAAGGTCACGGAGGAAGGTTTGATTGACGCGGCTGATGAACTGATTCCGGCTCAGACCGTTATTATCTCCATCGGCGATGTCCCGGCCCTTAATTTCCTTGGTGACTCGGTGGAAGTGCTGACCGTTGGCGGGGCGTCCTGGATTAAAACCGATGAAACCTGCCGAACCAGTAATGATAAAATCTTTGCCATTGGCGATGTGGAAAGACCAGGGCTTGCTACCAATGCCCTGGGCAGCGGCAAGATCGCGGCTGAGGCCATCCTCTGTGATATTACCGGCAAGGAATGGAAACCTTTCTCCAAGCCGGTTATTGAACTTAATCACCTGACCCCGGCCCATTACGAACCGGTAAGCTGTCCTGGAGACACTGACATGGACGAGGCGGAACGCTGCATGAGCTGCGGCACCTGCCGGGACTGCCATCTCTGCGAAACAATTTGTCCCACCGGAGCTATTTCCCGGCGCAAGCTGGAGGTGGGCGGCTATGAGTATCTATCTGATGACGACAAGTGCATTGCCTGCGGTTTCTGCGCTGACACCTGTCCCTGCGGGGTCTGGACCATGCGACCTTTTTAATGAAGGGTTATAG
>JANTGB010000175.1 GCA_024763115.1 Desulfobulbaceae bacterium
CAATGTTTATCAATGTTACCCAGCAAATATGAACGATGAGCTATCAGGTCGCCGTAAGGCAGACCCGGCGGATTAAGATTGGCATGGCAATGGCGACAGGCGCTTTCAAAGGTAAAATGCAGACATCAGCCCGGCTTACGTATAACTAATACGCGGCACCGGACTGATAACGAAAATCTCCCGGAGTCTCCCTACGGTCGTTTACCTGCACCCTGTAAACAGTTACAATTTTTTCACGGTTATTAGTTTTAAGGTGTGAGAAGTTACAAAAAATGTTGCTGATCAGTAACAAATTCTTGCAGAATAACGTTACCATCTGGTATTTTATATAATTACGCAGTAACTGCTTACAAGGCACCGAATATTTTCGCAATCAGGCCGACTTACATATGACTAATATGCTGAGCCGGCCTGATCGCAAGAATTTCCGCCACAGTGGTTTATGGAAATTAATCGCTACCCTCGTGAATAGATACATTATGCAGCTGAAAACTAAATTTATTATTTTTGTCGCCGCTGTTGTTATTCTTTCTTTTAGCATCATTTTTTTTCGTATTTCCTGTTTTCAGCAGCGGCTTGTCTTTGACCAGGCCGTGATCCAGGCCCGGATGCTTCATCAGCAGATCAGGTTAACCGGAAAATGGGTCGCTGATCATAATGGACTCTTCATTTTAAAAAAAGAAGGGGTTGAGCCCAATCCATTTCTTCAGGATGCGGAAATACGCGATTCTTCCGGCCATTGGCTGGTAAAACGTAATTCGGCCATGGTTATCAGGGAACTGTCAGTATATGCTGCAGAAGAAGGATTCTGCCGCTATGGCATTACCAGCCTTCACCCGATAAATCCGGCAAATATCCCGGATGAATTTGAAAAAAAAGGGCTGGAGCGTTTCCGGCAGGGAGCCGGCGAGGCTATTGCTGTTGAAGAGCATGAGGGGCATAAGGAGCTGCGTTACATCGCCCCGTTGCCGGTAGAAGAACCCTGTCTTAAATGTCATGGACAACATGGGTATAAAATCGGCGATATATGTGGTGGTTTAAGTGTTGCCGTTCCCATGGATCGGGCCTATGAAGCCATTAATCACAACAACAGATTACTGTTGATGATCGGCATAATTACCCTCTGCCTGTTAAGCCTGGTTATATTTCTTTTTTTTGACGGACTTGTGGGCCGGCGTCTGGCTCGGCTTTCCCGGGCCATGGATAATTTTTCCGACGAAAAGGAGGACGGCTTTACCGACGGATTACCCGCCGGCAACGACGAGGTAGGTCGGCTGGCCAAATCATTCAGTAACCTCTGTCAGCGTTTAATCTACTCGCGGCAGGATCTGGCCCACACCCGGGATCAGGTGATTTACGAAGAAAAACAGGACGCACTTGACCGACTGGTGGCCGGGCTGGGCCATGAAATAAATACCCCTCTGACTGCTATGCTTAATTGTCTGAAAACCATGGAGGGTTCGCCTGAAGACTTGAATTTGCGGCAGCGTCATCTTAAGCTGCTGACCAAAGGCCTGAACCGGATAGAATATATAGTGCACCAGTTGATGACTTTTGGTCGCCGGGAAGGGCTCCATCCTCAGCCGGTGGCAGTGGATGAGCTGATCCGGGAATGCTGCGAAACGCCGGATCGTGGAATAAAAAATATTGACCTGCACCTTGACCTGAATCTGCCGCATCATTATCCGCTGGATAAAGAAGCTCTAAAACAAGTGGTTATGAATATCAGCCTTAATGCGGTTCAGTCCATGCCTGATGGCGGTGTATTGACTGTATCCAGCCGAAGAGAAGACAAGTGGCTGATTATTGAGTTTCAGGATACGGGAATGGGGATCAGCCCGGAAAATATGGATAAAATTTTTGAACCGTTTTTCACCACCAGGGGGGGCGGCCAGGGAACCGGCCTGGGATTGTCGGTCGTTTATACCCTGGTACGGCGGATGGGTGGAACACTTGAAGTACAGAGTAAAGAGGGCAGGGGCAGCAGCTTTAAAATCAAGTTGCCGATGAACAAGGATAACCGCCTGAAAACAATATTGAATGCCGAATTTCGAATTTCGAAAAATAGAAAATATGATGAGTAGTACCCGGCATTGCCGGGAATTGTCGCCAAGGCCGGAATTTCGCCGGCCGAGGATAATGAAATTATGCGGGTCACCCAGCATGATCATCTTCGCCGATTCAGCTGGAGCGCTTATGAGACCTGATACGGCAGGCAGGCCGTAGAAATGATCAGACTGAATTCATGTCAGGGAGTCGGCCTGGTCGTGAAAATTTCCCGGAGTCTCCCGCCGGCCGCTTGCCTGCATCCTGTAAGCAGTTACAAACACAGTGGTTTATGGGAATTAACCGCTACCTCCATGAGTAGTTACTGAAAAATAATGTATAGCAGGTTAATCCTTACGGCTCTGCGGTGTAACCTCAATCCCCGGCGCTCAAGCGCTGAGATACCCAATGCAGAGTACTTCCTGATACGTTATACTACGGAAATGGTCTAGCGAGGGACATTTTGTGGTTACTTGCCTTAACCGGATAGCCCCTTAATGTATTTTTAGCGCCCTGAGCCGAACAAAAGGCAACAAAATCAAGGCGTTACGACTGCCAGGTGTTTCCTGAAAAATTTTCGGCAGTAACTGAAAAACCATCAGGTTAGCCGGGAGACAACAGGTTTTTTGTAAAAGCTGCCTGTAATCACCCGCCAACAAAGGTATTGAACCTTATATGCTTACCGGAACACAAATAAGCCAATGCGCAGTCGGGGTTGCATCCCTGCAAAATCCTGTCATGCCCCTTGTCCGGCTGGCCCAGATGCTCTACCTGACCAGCACCCACGCAACCTTCGCGCCTTTGCTGGATGAATTAAACGAACCAGTTGAAACCAATGGTGTTTTTTATGATGATCCGGCTGGATTGTTACGGGAATATCTTGATATTCTCAGCATTTTTGAACGCTGTAAAATTCCGGCTGCTCCCTCCCGTATCTTCTTGAATGAAGATATGCAGCCCCTTGACCCCTATGCCGCTCTGGACAGCTGGGTGGCTCAGGAGATAATCAACCGGGAGCTGGAAACAATTAACAGTCGGCTCTGCGCTCCATGTCAATGCACCCTCTGTTGCGTAGGCCCTGATCAAAGCCTGAACCAGGATTTTTTTGAAATCCCCCTGCTTGACAGGGAAATCCCCTTTTTCGATTTATCCCGAATTGACAGCCCCGAGAGCAGACAGGCTACATCACTGGCCGAACCGCCGCTCTGCCTGGACGGTGACCGACCGTTTTATGAAAAATCGGCTGCCCTTTATCATTGGCAGACCGGCTGGAGCATGGTTTTGCCCAGAGACAGTTATTGTCCTAATCTTGATCCGGCCGGCAGGGGGTGTAAAATTTATCCCCAACGCCCCGAGGTCTGCCGGCGTCCCCAGATATTTTCCTATGTTCTGGAAAGACATGAAGAAATGGATCAGCTATATGAGGGCGAAAATCTGCCTGCCTTTGTGGCTCGTAAAAAATTGCTGGCTATTTGGGATTGCCCTTATGTCAGGCAGTTTCAGGATGATATCGGTCGCTATGGCCAACTCTGCGAGATTGAGCCGGTATTTAAAAAAAATAAGGAATAATTACAAATACCGGGGTTAGGATGCTTACCCCGTGAGTAGTTACCTTCGCCTTATCTCTACTGATTTATTTTAAACAAGATCTTACATTTATGTAATAAATAGAATTTGTTATTGTACAAAAATGTACAGCCGCTGCAAGCTGCCGGAAGTGGCCTGACACTAACAATATCTATTATTTCAATAAGTTAGAAATAAATAATTTTTTTGGCACATCAGTTGCTCTATAGTTGTTGATTAATGATTTTCCCCAAAGGGGATGAAAAAATAACAACACTGGGAGCAATCTGAAATGAATACTGGAGATACGGCCTTTATGCTGGTGGCCACGGCCATGGTAATGCTTATGACCCCCGGCCTTGCCCTTTTTTATGGAGGCATGGTTAGAACAAAAAACGTATTAAGCACCCTGATGCAGAGTTTTATCTGCCTGGGGGTCATATCAATAATATGGGTTTTATATGGATATTCCCTGGCCTTTGGCCCGGATGTCGGCGGTTTTGTCGGCAATCTTGACTGGGCGGGATTAAAAGGAATAGATCTTAATCCCGGACCATACAGCGACACCATTCCTCATCTGCTCTTCTGCGCCTTTCAGTTGATGTTCGCGATTATTACTCCAGCCTTGATTACCGGGGCCTTTGCCGAACGGATTAAATTTTCCGCCTTTCTTGTCTTTGCTGTATTGTGGAGTACTCTGGTATATTTCCCGGTTTGTCACTGGGTCTGGGGCGGCGGCTGGATAGGCTCTCATGGCGGTCTTGATTTTGCCGGCGGTACGGTAATTCATATTAATTCCGGCGCAGCGGCTCTGGTGGCTGCTCTGATGCTGGGCAAAAGAAAGGGCTGGGGCAAGGAGGCCATGCATCCGCATAATATCGGCATGACCCTGCTCGGCGCCGGTATTCTCTGGTTTGGCTGGTTTGGTTTTAACGCGGGCAGCGCCCTGGCAGCCGATGGTATTGCCGTCAATGCCTTTTTTACCACCCAGGTGGCAGCTGCAGCGGCAGCCTTGTCCTGGATTATTGCTGAATGGATTTTTCAAGGAAAACCCACCACCCTGGGAGCGGCCTCAGGCGCTGTTGCCGGCCTGGTGGCCATTACTCCAGGCGCTGGTTTTGTCGGCCCGCTTTCCGCCATAATTATCGGTCTGGTGGGTGGCGTTCTTTGTTATATGGCTGTTTGTCTTAAGTCAAAAATAGGTTATGACGATTCACTTGATGTGGTGGGAGTGCATGGAGTGGGCGGTCTCTGGGGCGCTCTCGCCACCGGACTTTTTGCCTCAACTGCGATAAATCCCGGCGGGGCGGATGGCCTGTTCTTCGGCAATCCCGGCTTGTTTGTCATCCAGGCCATGGATGCGGGAAGTACTATTATCTACTCGCTTATAATGACGTTTATTATCCTGAAAGTAATTGATCTGCTTGTCGGTCTGCGGGTCAGCCGGGATGATGAGGTGCAGGGCCTGGATTTAACCCAGCACAGTGAAATCGGTTATACTATATAGGCGCTTACGGCCATTGTCTAAACAATTTTTTGTTTTAATTTTTGGTAACTTCTCCATATGTGGTGGCGGCACCCAAACCGTAGGTCTGGTTGAGCGCATGTGTATGGTGCATATCATGCACCAAAAAAATGATGCCGGAGCCGGGAATGGTGCGAGATACGCACTCTACGCTCAAGCAGACCTACATTTCAACAGGCGATCATTGTTGAGCTGCCGGAGGCCTCTTTTTTCAAGCCGAGTCTTGGAAAAAATCGGCACAAGTTCAATTATGATCCATGTAGATGTTCTGGCCAACTAAAGGCGGACTGACAATGAATATAAAGTTACCGAGGCCACTGTTACCCTGGTTGCCATCGACGTAACCGTTCACCAGGGCACAAAATTTACGATAACCTTCAGTCCTGTAAGTGTTTACCAGTGCCTTAGATTCGTTCATTTGTGCCTGCGCAGCAT
>JANTGB010000176.1 GCA_024763115.1 Desulfobulbaceae bacterium
CGCGGCACCGGACTGATGACAAAAATCTCCGGCACCCTGTAAACAGTTACAATTACGGGTGGTAGCGAACTTAAGGTGCTTACCCCGTGAGTAGTTATAAAAAAAGAAAAAAAAGAGCAAATGAACCGGATTAATAATCTAACAATCTCTCTTTTAATATTGGCGCTGTCAGGGGCGGTCTCCGCCTTGTTTTTACCATATTTTGTCATCGATGAAACACGATATCTGACAGTTGCATGGGAAATGAAATCGGCTCATTCAATTGTTCCGCTTTTAAATGGCCTTCCTTATTCGCATAAACCACCCCTTTTGTTCTTCTTAATCAATCTGGACTGGCTGCTTTTCGGCGTAAATGAACAAACTCTTCGGCTGATACCGTTATTCTTCAGCTTTCTGAACATACTGATGACTTACAAAATTGCTTTAGCTCTGTGGGGAGACAGAAAAATTGCTCGATATGCGACAGCCATCCTGACCTCTACATTAATTTATCTGGTTTGGTCAACATTAATAATGTTTGATATTATTCTTACTTTCTGGGTTCTGGTAGGAATATACGGACTTTTATCCGCGACAGAAAAAAATATTAAAACATCATTAATTCTTATCGGCATATCTATCGGCGGGGGATTGCTGACAAAGGGGCCGGTTATCTTTGTCCACATTCTGCCGACAAGTATTTTTTACAGCTTGTGGCGAACGCAGGACAAACCCGGCACAAAGAAATGGTTTTTAATGATTTTGTCGGCAATTTTTACAGGATTAGCCCTGGCCCTGCTTTGGGTTGTTCCTGCGGCAATAAATGGAGGCGAGGAATACAGAAAAGCCATACTATGGGGCCAGACCGCAGGCCGTATGACTTCTTCCTTTGATCACCAGTCCCCGATATGGTGGTATATACCGATACTGCCGGTAATGTTTATGCCCTGGATCCTGATAAAGCCGACATGGCATGGCTTCTCGATGATAAAGCGTGATACAGGTTATCGCTTTCTGGCTGTCTGGCTGGTCATGACTATAGCAATATTTTCATTGATAAGCTGTAAGCGAATTCATTACTTGATTCCATTGCTGCCGGCAGTCAGCCTGATAACAGCAAGAAATATTGTAACATATAGCACAAAGGTATCAGAATACAGTAAGTTACATTATCCGCTTGCGATCTTCTACATCATTTCAGGTGTTGCGGCATTTGGCGCTTCATTCATTAAAATCGACAATATCCCTGCTGTTATTATTTTTCTGCCGGCATTTGCGTTTGTTTTATTGGGCGTTATTATGTTCTTTATAAGGCCGTCATCTATGGATGAGCTGATAAAAATTATTGCCCTGTCATCTCTGGTTATCTTTATGTCGATTGTATTTATCGGCTCAATTAATTTTTTCAGCAGGTACGATGTAATTAATATTGCTCAGGTTTTAAGAAAAAAACAAGAGGAGGGATATAAAATTATCCATTATGGAAAATATCGTGGTCAATATCAATTCCTGGGCCGCTTAACCAAACCGCTTGTAGTTTTGAGTAATAAGAAGATTATTGATGAATATGTTGCTACTCATAAAAAAGTTCTTTTAGTGAGCTATGAAGAACCTGAAAAAATTATCGATAAAGCCATGGTGTTGTATCAACAGCCATATAGAGGTAAAAAGGTAATTTTATGGAAAGAAAAAGGGATCAATTTTTTTTTAAACTCTCATTAGGGCTCACGCAGAAAATAACTTCGCATTCTAAGGCGCAAATCCGAACATTAAAAAAAGCGATCTGCAACTATGCGATCCTGGAACGTAGCTTAAGCTATGCCTGCTGTTGCATGCAATCAGACCACTTCTCTACTGATTTATCGGTGAGCCCTGTAACCTCCGGAAAATCAATGCTGTCATGCTGAAGGACAGAACGTGATTACTGACCTGATCAATCACATCATCCCCTCAATTGAGCACTTTAAAATCGGAGGATACTGGATTGCTTTTTCTGCCGCCCTCCTCGAAACAACTGTCGGTATCGGCCTGTTTTTACCTGGATCAACCATCATTCTTTTCCTTGGAGCGCTATCTGCACGCGGCTATCTCGACACAGGCGATCTCATCTGGTTTGCTGTCCTTGGAGCCATTTCAGGTGACAACATAAATTACTACCTTGGGAAAAAATATGGCGCCAAATGGCTGAAGAAAGGTTTCTGGTTCTTAAATTCCGGCCATATTGAAAAAACAAAATATTTCATGAATGACCATGGGGCAAAGAGCGTTTTCCTGGGCCGGTTTATACCAAGCGTCAAAGAGGTTGTTCCTTTTATAGCCGGTAGCGTGAAGATGGACAAAAAAACATTTATGCTCTGGAATGTTCTCGGCGCTACAGGATGGGGATTTGAATGGGTTCTTGCCGGATATATCTTTGCGCAATCCCTTAACCTCGCTGAATTATGGTTATCTCGGGCTGGTTTATTTCTGGCTTTTCTCCTGACACTTGGCGGCATCCTCTACTTCTTAAAATTGCTTATTATCAAGAAAGGAAAACAATTATGGATCATCACCGGCTCACTCCTGCAATCCATCAATAAGGCTGTGCTGAAGAATGAACTTGTGGTTCCATGGATGCAAAAACATCCGCGCATTATCTCATTTTTAAAGGCGCGTCTTGACACATCGGTATTTTCCGGACTGACTCTATCCATATTTTCGTTGGCCTTTGTCTATGTTTTGGCTTTGTTTGCCGGGATAGTAGAAGATCTTATAACATCTGATCCCATCATTGCCGCAGACATCCGCATAGCAAACCTTTTGGTTGGCTTCCGCACTGCTGATCTAACGGATATTTTTAGCTGGATAACCCTGCTTTGTAAAAGCCAGGTCATCCTGGCTTTTATTGTTATTTCCGTTGCACTTCTCTGGATATGGCGAAAAAATTGCTATATTCTTCCCCTTTTTATTGCAGTTACCGGCAGTGGGATATTTACCTGTTTAGGAAAACTGGCTTTCCATCGTCCTCGTCCCCTGCAAGCTGTTTATGTTGAACATTCTTTTTCTTTCCCCAGCGGACATGCAACTATCGCGGTCGCTTTCTACGGATTTGCGGGATACCTCCTTATGCGCTTTGTCAAAAACCGGAACATAAAGGTAAATATATTTTTTACAACACTTATCATAATCATAGCGATTGGTTTTAGCCGGTTATATCTTGGGGTACATTATCTAAGCGATGTCTGGAGCGGTTATCTTGTCGGGACAATGTGGCTGATTATTGCCGTCTCTTTTTCGGAATGGCTCAGCCGGCGGAAAAGGAGTGACCAACCTATATCTCCTGTTGCCGGAGCCCGTTTAATCTCTTTTGCTCTGGTTTCCCTCGCTGTTCTGTTCTATGCCGGGTTTTCGATAAATTACCATCCGCCACCGGCATCAGTAGTATCGAATCCCCCCCTCGTTGTATCAAAAGGTACCGATATTTTTACAAATGAGCAGATGAAATACACCGAAACGCTGATCGCTGAGAAACAAGAGCCTGTAAACTTTATTTTTCTTGCTGAAAATGAGAGCCGGCTGATTGCAGCGCTGCAGCAGGCAGGTTGGATCTTAACCGACAAGGCAGATATCATGTCATTTATTAAGGCAGTTAAATCATTAATATTAAAAACGCCGTATCCTTCCGCGCCGATTTCACCTTCTTTTTGGAACACAAAAATACAGAGACTGAGTTTTACAAAAGTATCCGGGGGAAATTGGTTCAGTAACGCACATCACATTAAAATATGGAACACAAACTATTTATTGAAAAATGGTCGTAATATCTATGTAGCTATGGCAAATGCTGATGATGGTCTCAAGTGGGGTATAATTCCAATAATTTCTCCAGATTTAGATACTGAACGAGAGCTGATATATCAAGACCTTGATCTTTCGGAAAACATAGAAAACAGCATAAAAATACAACTCGTTAAATCTCTAATCGGGAAAAATTTTATGGGAGACAAATTCTTTACTGACGGGAAAGCGTATATAATTTCAATACGATAAAGTTGTTTTAGTCGCCGAATTGTGCCATTTTTAATTAATTATCT
The DNA here is from genome assembly GCA_024763115.1 of Desulfobulbaceae bacterium. GTDB lineage: Bacteria > Desulfobacterota > Desulfobulbia > Desulfobulbales > SURF-16 > JANTFJ01. The sequence goes on from JANTGB010000176.1 coordinate 4,053, forward strand.
TCGTAACCTCACCCCCCAGCTTTCCTTTATGAAGTAAAATATTTATCTTGTCGCCCTTCCTCACATCCTTGCTGTCGCTGATTATTTTTTCGTCATCGGCGGAGCGGACAAGGGCGTAACCCCGGCCTAAAACGCTTAGTGGATTAACCGCCCCAAGCAGAGTAGCCGTCCTGGTCAGTTTTTCTTTTCTCCGTTGTAACTGCATGAGCATGGCAAGTTTTAATTTCCTGCTTAATTTCGTAATCTTCTGCTCTTGCCGGTGCAGATGTGCCGCCGGATTATCAGCCATGAGTCTAACAGAAAGATCTGTCAGCAGCTTCTGTCTTGAGTTCAATTTCAGATTCATTATCCGGGTCATAACCATTTGATTATTGTCTATTTTGAGACGAAAATGGTCAAGGAGCAGGGTTGGATCACCCAAAAGCCGAAAGTGCATTTTTACCAGGCGCCGTTGTTTGTCCAGCAGCCTGTTAACGGCCATAATTATTCTTTTTCGGGTTGTCCGCAATTTGTTAAGCAGAACGAGGCGATCCGGCAGGACAACTTCAGCCGCTGCAGTCGGGGTTGGAGCCCGTTGATCTGCAACATAGTCAACAATGGTAAAATCAATCTCATGACCGATGGCCGATACCACAGGAATGGCAGAGGCAAAAACCGCCCTGGCTGTTTTTTCTTTATTAAATGCCCATAGATCTTCAATGGATCCCCCGCCCCTACAGATGACAATAACCTCAGCCAGGTGTCGATCATTGACCATTTCCAGGGCCTTGACTATTTCTTCGGCAGCTCCTTCACCCTGGACTGCGACCGGAAAAATTTCAACTGGTACTGACGGGAAGCGAACTGCGGCAATTTTGAGAAAATCATGAACCGCTGCCCCATGAGGTGAGGTAATCAGGCATATTTTTGCCGGAAGAAAAGGAAGTTGTTTTTTATGCTCCTGGGCAAAGAGTCCTTCTGCCGCCAGTTTGTTTTTAAGCTTTTCAAAAGCAAGCTGGAGTTGTCCGGCGCCATGAAAATCCATAAAATCAACAATCAGTTGATATTCTCCCCGCGGTTCATAAACCGATATTCTCCCTCTACAGATAACCTGCATGCCATTGTCTGGTTTTTCTTCAAGATAGCGTTGTTGTCCCTTGAACATTACGGCCTTAAGCTGAGCCTGCTTATCTTTTAAAACAAAATAACAATGGCCGGAAAAAGGAATCTTGAGATTTGAAATTTCCCCTTTAACACTGACAAAGGGAAACCTGGTTTCCACCAGGCCCCTGATGGAGCGGGTAAGATCGGTTACAGTCTGAATTCGAGTGGAATATGGTGATTTATTCATAGGTATTTGCTCAAGTCAGGTAAAGGGCTTGCCTGGGAGGTTGTTGAATTTGAGTAAGCGTTCACCAGCACCTCATCTTTGCCCATTTCGGAGTCTACGCTTACCTGCCTGCTTGAATAGCACCAGTATGCTGCGCAGGCACAGGTAAG
>JANTGB010000177.1 GCA_024763115.1 Desulfobulbaceae bacterium
CCTGTAAGTGTTTACCAGTGCCTTAGATTCGTTCGTTTGGGACTTCGAAGCATACTTGTGCTATTCGAGAAGGCCCAAACGGGCGAAGATGAGGTGCAGGTGAACGCTTACCTTTCACATTAGCGGGGTGTTAAATTACTGATGCAGTTCAGTAAATTCTTCCAGGTTCAGAAAAAAAAGATTATTATTGGGTAAATTTACCTTAGGGGTCACGCAAAAATAATTTCGCATTCCAAGGCGCAATCCGAACATTCGGAAAAGGAGATCCGTAATTATGCGATACTAAGAACGGAGCTTTAACTATGCCTGCGGTTGCATGCAATTAGATCACTTGTCTAAATATTCATATTACACCTTATCTCTATTAATTTATTTTTGAATGAGCCCTTAGAATGACTATCATGAAATCGGTAAATAGTCTTTTTTTACGTGACAAGCAGAAATTAACAGGAGAAAAAAATGAATTATTCTGAATCTGAAACTAAAGCAAAAAAATTTGCCGTACCGGAAAGTTTCATCGCCTGTATCGTGGTCATCACCTTAGTAGTCAGTCTGGGCATTGCCGCGGACAGCCTGGCCTTTGGCCGCAGGACAATTATCCGCATCGGCATCAATGCCCCAATTACCGGCGATATTCCCAAGGTGGGCGAGGGGACTAAATACGCGGCCCTGATGTGGCTGGCTGATATTGAAAAAAACAACGGCATTGAGGTTAACGGCAAAAAATATCCGGTTGAACTGGTGATTGAAGATAACGAGTCCAAGGCCGAGTCAGCAGTCAAGGCCAACACCAAGATGATAACCGAAGACGAGGTATTGTTTATTGTCGGCCCGCAGTCCTCCAAGCAGGCAGTACCGGCCGGAGATGTGGCAAACAACTATCATACCCCGATGATTTCTCCCTGGTCGACCAACCCTGACACCACCAGCCGGCGGCCCTATGTTTTTCGGGGTTGTTTCCTCGATCCCTTCCAGGGCCCTGTTCTCGCTAATTTTATCACTGAGGAATTCAAGTTTGCTAAGGCTGCGGTTCTCTATGACGTATCCAGTGATTACCCCAAAGGACTGGCGGAATTTTTTAAACAGGCCTGGGAAAAGAGCCATGGCCCCGGTTCCTTGGTTGCCTTTGAAAGTTTTACTACTAAAGATACCGACTTCAGTTCCCAGTTAAGCAAGATAATTAAATCCGGGGCCCAGGTGCTTTTTGTTCCCCAGTATTACAATGAAGTGGCCCTGATAGTTCAGCAGGCCCATGAACTGGGCTGGCAGGGACCGATTGTCGGCAGTGATTCCTGGGGTTCGGCTGAGACCGTTAATCTCTGCGGCAAGGACTGTTACGGTCAGTTTTTTTCCACTCATTATGCGGCAGCCGGAGCAAAGGGGGCGACAAAGGCCTTTATTGACCGCTATCAAAAAGAACATGGTTATGTGCCTGATGATGTGGCGGCCCTGACCTGGGATTCCCTGGGCCTGGTGCGAAACGCTATTGAAAATTGCGGCAGAATAACCGGCAGAATCAAAAAAGACCGCGAGGCCGTGCGCGATGCCATGGCAAAAATCAAAAACTTTAACGGCATTACCGGCAACATGACCTTTACCGAGGAAGGCGATCCCATCAAGTGCGCGGTTATTGTTAGAATCAGCGACAAAGGAGAATATGAATTTTATAAATCCGTCTGTCCGGAGTGATGGCGGAAAAAATGGTAACTACTCATGGGGTAAGCGTCCTAACTTCGCTAACCCCTGTAATTGTAACTATTCAACGTCCGAGTAACTCGATAAAAGTCTTAATTTACCATGAAGCTCATGAATAACATGAAGTTAATATACTGATTTTACGTTTTTCTTTTCTTCCTATCCTTCATGCCCTTCATGATAAAACAGGTTTTTACAAAATCGTCACTTTTGCCATGCAGCTTTTTTTACAAAACATAGTTAATGCCATGCAATGGGGCAGCTTCTATGCCCTGATTGCCCTGGGCTATTCCATGGTTTACAGCATCCTCATGCTGTTCAACTTTGCCCATGGCGATATATTCATGGTTGGATCATATATCGGTTTCGGCGTGGCCACTGCCCTCCTGGGTTTGACAGCGGCTTTTAATCTTCCCCTGCCGGGCTGGATAATTCTGGTTATGACCATTATCCTTGCCATGTTCCTGACCTCTTTTGTCGGCATGTTCATTGAAAGAGTAGGATACCGGCCCCTGCGGGATGCTCCCCGGGCCTCGGCCGCGATTACCGGCCTGATGATTGGTATTATCCTGGAAACCGGCAACCTGGCCCTGCTCGGGGCTGAACGACTCAGCTTTCCGGCCCTGATTGATACTGTTACCTTTCAGGTGGGCGGCATTTATCTGACCAATAAAAAAATTCTCATTGTCGTGGTTTCCCTGGCCCTGATGTCAGCCTTGCATCTCTTCATCCAGAAAAGTAAATACGGCATGGCTATGCGGGCCATGTCCTATGATTTTCAAGCCGTACCGCTTATGGGCATTTCCATTAACAAAATAGCGCCGCTCACCTTTGCCATTGGCTCGGGTCTGGCTGCGGCTGCCGGGATACTTTACAGTCTCGCCTACCCGGTACTTGACCCTTATATGGGGGTACTCCTGGGCTGGAAAGCCTTTGTGGCCGCTATTCTCGGAGGCAGAGGCTCAATTCTCGGCGCAGCCCTGGCCGGTTTTCTTCTGGGTTTTATCGAAATTTTTTCAGTCTGGATATTTCCTTCAACCTTCCGCGACGTAATTGCCTATTCTGTTATTCTCTTGATTTTAGCCTTTCGGCCCCATGGTTTTTTCGGTCAGGCGCACAGCACCCAGCTCCGTTTGTAAATTATGAAAAGCCCCATAGATAAAATTAAGCAACTTTTCAATACCACTCCGCTCCTGGCCTGGCTTCTGGGCTGGCTGGCTGCGGCCCTGACCGAGTATTTTATCGGCGATGCTGTTTCTTATTATCTGGGGCTGCCCAGGATTCCAGTGCTTTTCGGCTGCCTGCTTGCTCTCAAGAAACCGCTGCTCATTCCAGGAGCCACAGGTTATTTTCTGCTGATCTACCTGCTGCCTTTTTTTCTGGTTGCCCGGCTCTGCCGCCGGCCTGCCAATTATCTTGCCTCCCTGCTGGCCAGGGGCCCGGTATCCCTGGCCGCCATTATTCATCTGGCTCTTTTTTACCTGGCCCTGCACATCTGGGCGGATATCAGCGATTACCGGCTGCTGCTCCTGAAGCTGACCATGGTGGCGGTAATGCTTACCTTAAGTTTAAATGTTATAAACGGCTATATGGGGGAATTTTCCTGTTCTCATCCCGGCTTCATGGCCCTGGGCGCCTATACTGCCTCAACTGTTACCCTCCGGCTTTTTGCCGATGATAAACTGTTCGGCGCGCCCCTGCTTTCTCCTGCCCTGGGGCCGTATCTCTTTCCCCTGGCCCTGATCTGCGGCGGTATTGTCGCAGCCCTGGGCGCGGTGGTAATCGCGATTCCTTCCTTTCGCACCAGAGGAGATTATCTGGCCATTATTTCCCTGGCCTTTCTTTTTATCGTCAAAAGCCTGATTGAAAATCTTGAGTTTGTCGGCGGCCCCAGGGGCATGTCCAGTCAACCGGATTATGCCGGGCTGCCCATGGTTTTTCTCGGCATGGTCAGCTGTGTCTGGATTATTAATAATTTTGTCTGCTCCACTATGGGCAAAGCCCTGTGCGCGGTGCGCGATAATGAAACTGCAGCCGAGGCCATGACGGTTAATACCGGAAAGACCAAGATTGTCACCTTTATGTTCGGGGCCTTCTGGGCCGGGGTTGCCGGGGGACTGTTTGCCCATATCATCCGCTATGTGAATCCAGGCTCCTTTGGAATCCAGCGCCTGGCCGAAATTCTGGCCATGCTCTATTTCGGCGGCTTGAATTCCGTTACCGGGTCAATTATCGGGGCGGTGAGCATCAATATTTTAAGCGAGGCCCTGCGGCCCCTGGAGCTGTTCAAGTGGATAATTATTCCTCTGCTGCTCATAATGGTCATGCTCTTTCGCCCTACCGGTCTGGTGTCTTTTACCGAATTTAAGGCTGAAAAGCTCATGAGGCCCAGAGGATAGGATTATGGCCTTGCTGCGAGTGGATAATATGACCCATTTTTTCGGCGGCCTCCGGGCCGTACATAACTATAACCTGGTGCTTGAACCAGGTCATATCGTCGGCCTGATCGGTCCCAACGGGGCGGGCAAGACCACGGTTTTCAACCTGATAACCGGTATTCATACCCCGACCAGCGGCAATATTGAATTAAGCGGCCATAATCTTATTGGCCGCCGGCCCCATGAAACAGCGGCCCTGGGCCTGGGACGCACATTTCAAAACCTGCTCCTCTGGCGTCACATGAATGTTCTGGAGCATGTGAAAACGGCCTGCTATTCCCAACTTGAATATGGCCTGTTCGGCGCTTTTTTCGGAACTCCCAAACGGCATCGCGAGGAAAAAAGGATTACGGCCAAGGCCCTGCATCTTCTCGAAACATTTGAAGTCAGTGAGTTCCGGGATCGGCTGGTCACTAACCTGCCCTACGGAGTGCAGCGGCGGGTGGAAATGGCCAGGGCCATGGCAACCAATCCGAAAGTCCTGTTTCTTGATGAGCCAACCGCCGGCATGACTCCTGATGAACTAAACCGGATGATCGCTATTATCCGTGATATACATAAACAGTTTGAGGTGGCGATTCTCCTGATTGAACATCGGCTGAAATTTGTCATGGAACTTTGCGAAAGAATACAGACTCTGGTTTTCGGCGAGATTATTGCCGAGGGCGCGCCTGAAGAAATACGGAACAATCCCCAGGTGATTGAGGCCTATCTGGGCCGGGAGGATGTTACCTGATGGAGCTGGTTGTTAAAGATCTCCGGGTTTCCTATGACAAAATCCGAGCCCTGCACGGCATTGATCTGGCCATTGATCAGGGAGAAATTATCTGCGTTATCGGCGCTAACGGAGCAGGAAAAAGCACGACTCTGCGAGCGATTTCCCGCCTGATTCCAGCTGAAAAAGGTTCGGTAATGGAGTTTAGCGGTCATGATCTTCTTGCCTGTCAGCCGGACAAGGTAGTCAGTGAACTGGGCATATCCCATGTCCCGGAAGGACGGCGGCTTTTCGGCAATCTGACCGTGCGGGAAAATTTAATCCTGGCCGCTTTTGCCAGAAAGGATAAGGATGCCATTGCCCGTGACATGGAGCGGATTTTTACCATTTTTCCCCGGCTCAGGGAACGGATCAGCCAGTTGTCCGGCACTCTTTCCGGCGGTGAGCAGCAGATGCTGGCCGTGGGCCGGGCCTATATCAGCGGTCGCCGATTAATGCTGCTGGATGAGCCGTCCATGGGGCTTGCGCCTTTGCTCATGCTTTCCATGTTTGAGGCCTTAAAGGAAATAAATAAAAGCGGAACAACAATATTGCTGGTAGAACAGAATGCCAGGCTGGCCTTAAAATTCGCTC
>JANTGB010000178.1 GCA_024763115.1 Desulfobulbaceae bacterium
CGCCGACCTGATCACGAAAATCTACGGCACCCTGTAACCAGTTACAATTACAGGGGTTAGCGAAGTTATAGCGCTTACCCCATGAGTAGTTACCATAATTGAACACATTTAAAGCACATCTGAATAATTACATTAGATGGTTATAATTACTGCTCAATTACCGTAACTGGTTACAGGGCACCGCATATTCAGAGTCTTCGCTTACCTGGAGTCTTCCTCCGGTCGCTTACCTGCACCCTGTAACCAGTTACAATTACTGAGATTTGCAATCATTAGGTGCTTACCCCATGAGTAGTTACGAAAAAAGAATGGGTGGAAAAATAATCCTTGAAGGGGAAGCTGTAAAGCCGGTACCTGAAATGATTAAATCAGTGCTGTAAATCCCGCTTGCCCCTGGGCTTGAACATTATACGTAAGCCAGGATAATCATAGAAATATCCGGGGCACTGTAAGCAGTTACTATTTCGTTACTATTCAATTTTATGCTTACTTATACTGCTAACAACTATATAGATGCCTTGATAAAAAAAGGAACCAGGGCAGGTATTGTCGGCATGCCTCCCATGGCAGTAATCAATAAATTAATCACCAGGCAGGTAATTATTTTTGACCTTGATGAGCCCATTGTCAAAAAAAACATGGAAGATGCCCTGCCCTTTCTACCCAGGGTCTATTGCGCGGTGCTGCGCACTGTTGTTTTAAACAGCATGAACCTTGATCTTGAAGTCATTTTTATTGATGTCGGCCCCGGTAAATGTGACTGTGCCCTGCATGTGGCCACGATTCTCGCCCATTATCTTGATATTCCGGTGATTAAAACCACAAATCTGGACAAGCAGCCATTCGGTACGCCTATCTGCCGGAGCAGAATGCCCTTATTGGAAAAAATGGAAAAGATTACCGCCGGAGTAAAAAGCTCTCTTGCCGCAGATCAGGAAGATGTGCCGTTCTGCTGTCCGACTGCCGGATTCTGGGGAGTGCCGCCCCGTGATTTTTCCCTGCTTAAACTGTTTCCCGACTCTACTCATATTTATGGCTGGACCAGATGCATGGAAAATAAAACACCGGCTGACCTGGAACTTGAGGGTTATTTTAATCCAGACATCCCCACTGTTTTTTTTGCCCAGTCATTCTGCGCCAAGACCGCCCTGGCCAAACTGCTGGCTGATCGCCATCCCCGGGGGTTATATGTTGATGCGGATGTTACAGCCGGCAGCAGCGTTAAGGCAAAAATCCAGGCATTTCTTGAACTTTCCGGGGTTAAACTATGATTCTGGCTGATTTCGGCACCTCATACTGTAAAATTATTGATTTTGATAAAAATTGTGAGAAACCGCAAATTGTAGCGACAAAAAAAATAGACCGGCAGCTGCGGGTCGATCTGGCTACCGGCCATAACGGCAAACGCTTTGCCGCGAAATACGTTAATGAACTGACAGCCCTGGCCAGGGGAGGGGAAGAACTTATTACCGCTGAAAATTATGTTTTACTTGACTGTGGCAGTCGTGATCTTAAATTTGTCAGGTATGAAGACAACAGGCTGGCTGACATGGGCTGGAATACCGAATGCGGGGCCTCAATGGGATTTACCATTGAACTTCTGGAACGTTATTATGAACTGGATTTTAACAAACTGGAGGTTCCGGACAAAACATTTTCCATTACCTGCGGGGTGCTGGGCATGAGCCACATTTTTGATGCCGTGACCAGCGGGATCAGCGAGGCCGTGGCCGTGGCCCGTTTTGTCAAGGGCATAGCCATAAATGCCTATCGTTTTGCCGGGTCACCGGACATAATTTATCTATCCGGCGGCCTATGCGCCAACCGTCTTTTTGTCGAAAGCTTTCCCTGCCGGGTCGTACCGTTGGGCCGTTTTGTCCTGCTCAGAGGGCTTGAATCGGAAATCAGAAACAGGGTACCGGAAGCCGGGAACCCAAAAACGCAAAGCTCAATCTGCCGGATATGAACAAGCAAGAGCAAGCAAGACCAAATTGCCGTAAATGCCGCCACTTCTATATCACGCATGAGCCTGAACATCCCTATGGCTGCCGGGCCATGAATTTTAAAACCAGACAAAAACCGGCCCTGGTAGTCAAATCGAGCTCAGGGATTGAATGCCAGATGTATGCCGTCAAGCTCTGAATTAAACATCTATTGTAGCTGCTCACGGGGTAACGTTTTAACTTCGCTAACCACCGTAATTGTAAGTACTTACAGGGGGCCGGAGATCTTTACGATCAGGCCGGCGCAGCGTATTAGTTATACGTAAACCGGTCTGATCATGAAGAGAGGTAAGCGTAGACTCTGTTCGACGCCCTGTGAGTAGTTACCATCTATTCAACATACATCCGGGTAATTACAATATCCTCTCTGGGGACATCACTAAAGCGCCCTGCCCTGGTGGTCGGGGTTTTTTCAATTTTATCCACCACATCCATACCTGAGATAACCCGGCCGAATACCGCATAACCGTACCCCCGCATGGTATTTCCCTGATGATCAAGAAAGGGGTTATCCTTGACATTTATAAAAAACTGACAGGTAGCGCTGTTGATGTCATTTGTCCGGGCCATGGACAGAGTTCCCCGTTTATTTTTCAGGCCGTTGTTCGCTTCATTGACAATGGATTTATGCCCCGGTTTTTTCTGTTTCATACCTGGCAGAAAGCCGCCGCCCTGAATCATAAATCCGGGGATAACCCGATGAAAAATCAAACCGTCATAAAATTTTTCATCTACATACCGCTGAAAATTGATAGCCGATACCGGGGCTTTATCAGCAAAAAGTTCAACCTTTATAATCCCTTTCGTGGTCTCAATAACAATATTATTATGTCCGGCCGCCGGCTCTTTTACCGATTCCGCACCTTGGGCCGTAATCGACATTAAGAGAAAAAAAACTGTCAGTAATATTCTTGTCGGCATTGTAAAAATCTCCTTATCCGCTTTTGTTTTTTTCAGACATTAAACTGATCCGTTCAACAACTTTGCGGTAATATTCCTCCTGTTCGGCAATGGAACTGGTGGTGCCGCGCTGGTTGTCAAGTTTTATCATCAGCAGGTTAAGCTTCCTCATCTGCTTGAGCCTTACATGCTCATCTTCAGTAGCGGCAATCAACTCCTCAATCCTGTTTACCTCTTTGCGAATTTCCACTTCCGGGGGCAGAAACCCGCCGTTTTTTAACATCTTATAGGCAAGTTTCAAGTCATCGGGAATCAGGTAATCATCATCTTCAGGCAATGGCTTGTCCTGCCATTGCTCAAAGGTCAACGAACCATCGGCAATGGCCTGAGAAATTTTCCGTTCCGCTATGATTCTAAATGATTCCATCTTACTTCAATACAATAGTGTTCCGTACCTGTTTCCGATTAAAATAAACCGTTATACCGTCCAGCAGGCCGAGCTCTGCCAGTCTCTTGCTGTTTACATTACCCCTGCCCCGGAAAAGACTTTCATCAGCAGCAGCAAGATACAGCTTTTCCCCCCCCCGGCTTCGGCTTAATCGGCGCCTGATCTGCTGAAAAAGAATCCGGGCACTCACCAGTTCGCCAAAGGCGGGGTGATAGGGGCCGGCCACAACTTCTTTTTCCAGTCCGGCAGAAGGCTGAAGCCCCATTCTTACCACCCTTATTCCCTTACCGACCAGTATTTTTTTAATTCCGCCGCACAGGGCTACTGCCTTATTGAGGCTCAGAGGTTTGTATTCTCCCTGTTCATAAAGCCGATCCAGCCCGCTGCCCGCTATCACCAGGGCAGGATAAATTCTCACCAGATCAGGCCGTAATTCCGCCAGCCGCCGGGCTCCGGCCATTACCTTAACAGTGGTTTCCTTTGGCAGCCCTATCATTAACTGAGCTCCGACAGCAAATCCGGCCCGTCGCAGACAGGAAAAAGCGGCAATAACCCGGCTTACCGTATGACCCCGCCGACTTGCGGCCAGTACTCGGTCATCCAGCGACTGTACGCCCAGTTCTACTGTTTTGACCCGATAAGACTTTAAAAAAGCGGCAATATCATCATCAATATAATCAGGACGGGTGGAAAGACGGATAGAGTTAACTACTTCCTGATCAAGAAAAGGCTGAACCGCCCCGAGTAATTCCTTCTGCCGCTCACGCTCAAGTCCGGTAAAACTACCGCCATAAAAGGCAACCTCAACTTCCCTGCCTTTTTTCGCCCAGCCCAGCCAGCGGTTTATTTCTCCGGCAATATCTGCCGGGGTCAGGGAAAAATCCAAGTCGCTGACACTGGTAATCGACTGCTGGTTACAGAAAATACAGCGCTTGGGACATCCCTGGTGAGGGATAAAAAAAGGAATAACCAGGGGAGTCATCTAAAAATTTTAACCAACAGTGTCTATTGCAGCAAACTCCGGCTCATGCAGGGGAATAATAATATCAGCCAGATCCCGCACCTTGAGCATAATATCATAGGCATCATAGGTGTTGACGCTTGTTCCCGGCGGAATAACCTCCATCTCCATGGCCCGGATAGCCGGAGGCGGCTCAAAATTTTCCCTGATGACACAGAAGCCGGTAATGGCGACCTTGCCTTTGGCCGTATCAATCAAGATTGTCTGACCGCCCGGAGTATGAGCCGGGGTATGCATTACGGAAATGCCGGGTAATATTTCCCGGTCTCCGTTCACTGTCCTGATCTGACCCGCCTCTTTAATCTCATAGATATAGTCTTCCACATATCTGTAATCAAGGGGATGAGGATCGCTGATAGTTTTCAATTCTTTTTCATGAATATAAAAAACCGCATTAGAACATTTGTAGTCATTTTCACAATGATCTGCATGGAGATGGGTATGGATAACCACATCAATATCCTCTGGCTTAAGGCCCCATTTTTCCAGCCCTTCCTCAAAGGTGTAAATTTTACCGCCTATATTGCTTTCTCTGTCCTCTGATTGAATTGGACGCATTTCCCCGGTATCTATGAGAATTTTCTTGTCACCGCCCTCCAGATACCAGCAGTAAATCGGGATTGTGTAAGGCGTACCATAATCATGCTGATAGGTCATCATGCCTTTATCAAAAACTTTGGTTCCCATTACAATGGGATGAATTTTGTAGCGGCTCATAATCTTTTACTCCTGTTTTTTATCATAACTATCCAGCTGCACTCCATCCGGAGTCTGTGCTTACCTGCACCCTGTAACCAGTTACAATTACAGGGGTTAGCGAAGTTAGGACGCTTAGGACTCACTCAAAAATAAATTAGTAGAGATAAGGTGTAATATGGACATTTAGAGAAGTGATCTAATTGCATGCAACCGCAGGCGTAGCATGGCTACGCCTCTGGATTGCATAATTTCAGATCGCTTTTCTAAATGTTCAGATTGCGCCTTAGAATGCGAAGTTATTTTTGAGTGAGCCCTTACCTCATGATTAATTACCAAAATTAGTAACCGTTCACCTGGGCACAAAATTTACGATAACCTTCAGTCCTGTAAGTGTTTACCAGTGC
>JANTGB010000179.1 GCA_024763115.1 Desulfobulbaceae bacterium
CAGTGCCTTAGATTCGTTCATTTGTGCCTGCGCAGCATACTGGTGCTATTCAAGCAGGCTCAAATGGGCAAAGATGAGGTGCTGGTGAACGCTTACAAAAATTCTAAGTCCACTTCCACTTTAGTGGGTTAGAAAAATGATCTAATTTAATGCAACCGCAGGCATAGCAGAGCTACGTTCTCAGGATCTGCATAATTGCAGATCTCTTTTTTTAAATGTTTTGATTGCGCCTTAAAATGCGAAGTTATTCTTGAGTGAACCCTGAGCGGACAACCATGAAAACAAACAGTCTTTATATTACCTCAATGGAACCGGGAGCCGGAAAACTTACTGTAAGCCTGGGTATTATGGAGCTCCTTACCAGGCGGCTCTGCAAGGTAGGTTTTTTCCGACCGGTTGTTGACGATGATGCTCAATCCGATTCAGACATCGAGCTGATCCGTTCACGTTATAGTCTGGAAATTCCTCCGGAGAACATGTTCGGCTGCCGGGCCCATGAGGCCAAGGCCATGGTGGCTGAAGGACGTTTCCGGGAACTGCTTGAAACCATTATTGATAAGTATAAGGCTCTGGAGGAAGATTGTGAGTTTGTCCTCTGCGAGGGGCTGAACAGTCAGGGCTTTATTTCTTCTTTTGATTTTGATATCAATCTGAATATTGCTAAAAATCTTGCCGGCCCGGTGGTCGTTGTCTTTAACGGAGTGGACAAAGGAGTTGCCGAAATTGCCGATGGCCTGAAAATTATGGCAGATTCAATAAACTCTGAAGGCTGCACCCTGTTCGGAGCCTTTATAAACCGGCTTAAACCTGGAGTTTTAAACTCCCTGGCCTATGCTCTGCGCGAAGTCAAAGGTGTTGACGGCCCCATTTACCTGTTGCCCGAGGAAAAGGAGCTTGACAGTCCTTCTCTGGCTGAAATAGTTAACAGCCTCGACGCCACCTGTGTTCTTGGTGATCATGAAAGCCTGACCAGGGTAGTGAAACAGTGCAAAATCGCGGCAATGAATCTTAATCATTTTCTTGATTACATCGAGGACGGCGATCTGATTATCACTCCCGGCGATCGGGCGGATATAATTCTCGGCACCCTGGCCACCTTTTACTCTTACAATGCCCCGACAATTACCGGCATCCTGCTTACCGGCGGCCTGATTCCGCCGGAAAACGTCATGCAGCTGGTTAAAGGAATGCGCCGTTTCCCAGTGCCGCTGCTCAGCGCAGCCGATGACACCTTTACTACGGCTATGGCGGTAAATAATGTCAAGGCCCGAATAACTGCCGGAAATGAAAGAAAAATTGCCCTGGCCCTGGGGCTCTTTGAATCCAGCGTCGATACCGGAGAAATAGAAAAACGTATTGCTCTGGCAAAATCCGAATCAGTAACCCCTATCATGTTTGAATACAGCCTCTTTGCCAAGGCCAAGGTCGCAGATTGTCATATTGTCCTGCCTGAAGGCATGGATAAACGTATTCTCAGGGCAGCGGAAATTCTTCTTCGCCGTGAGGTAGTGCAGCTGACCCTGCTGGGCCAACCACAGAAAATTGAACATCTTATCGCTTCCCTGGGACTTGAACTCAGTGGGGTTAATATTATAGATCCCGCTGAGTCGCCTGATATAGGTAATTTTGCCGAACAATTTTATGAACTGCGCAAACAACGGGGCATGACCAGAGAGGCGGCCATTGATGCCATGAGTGACCCCACCTATTTCGGCACTATGATGGTCTACAACAACAAGGCCCAGGGTATGGTTTCCGGGGCAATTCATACTACCCAGGACACTATCAGGCCGGCTTTTCAAATTATAAAAACCAGGCCTGGGGTATCTATTGTTTCCAGTGTCTTTTTAATGTGCCTGGACACCAGGGTTCTGGTCTATGGTGATTGCGCAGTCAATCCTGATCCCGATGCCGAACAGCTGGCGGAAATCGCTATCAGCTCTGCTGATACCGCTGCCATGTTCGATATTGAGCCGAGGGTGGCATTACTGTCATATTCAACCGGGGAGTCAGGCAAAGGAGCTGAGGTAGAAAAGGTTCGGAAGGCTGCGGAAATTGCCGGGAAAAAACGACCTGACTTGAAACTTGAAGGCCCTATCCAATATGATGCCGCTATTGATCCTCAGGTGGCCGGCACCAAGCTGCCGAACAGTGAAGTAGCGGGCCGGGCCACGGTTTTTATCTTTCCTGATCTTAACACCGGGAATAATACTTACAAGGCGGTTCAGCGATCTTCCGGAGCTGTGGCCATAGGCCCGATTCTCCAGGGATTGAAAAAACCGGTTAATGATCTGAGCCGGGGATGTCTGGTGGCCGATATAGTCAATACCGTAGCCATTACCGCTATCCAGGCCCAGGCAGTAAAATAACATCGGCATGGAAATAACATTATCGGCACATTTCCAGGCACGTATCATGTTCAATTACCGTAACTGCTCACAGGACACCGCATATTTCCGCCATCAGCCCGTTTTACGTATGACTAATACGCGGCACCGCTGATGACGAAAATCTATCGGAGTCTCCCTCCGGTCGCTTACCTGCACTCTGTAAGCACTTACAAATACTGAGATTTGCAATCATTAAGTGCTTACCCCATGAGTAGTTACCAATTACCCTGACAAAATAATTATTTTTTCTTTAAGATCTCCGGATCAAGGAAAAATCTGCGGATTCCGCCCCATTTACATATTTCATGTCTGGTTGTAACGGGTTTATTAAAGTGAGCAGCCACCCTGAATGAACCATTAGACAATCGCCTGTCGTAATTTTGCCGGTTACTGTTTTCCGATAAAAAAAGCCGCCGCCTTTTCTCTGGCCTGGTTAATTGATTTGCTGTTCTGTACAGCCGAGGCCAGATGCAGGCCAAAGGCATAATTCCGACAGTAATAATGAGTAAATTCCTTTAATCGTCCCAGGCGACGTTCAGGCCGGAAACGTTCTTCCAACAGGTCAATAAAGAAAAAATAAAGAGCAGGCCGGTCAATAACCAGTTCGGGCAGAGTATCGCTATATACTTCTTCAGCAATTTTCCTGAAAAGCCAGGGCCTGATCAGCACCCCCCGCCCCAGCATCAGGCCGTCAGCTCCAGACAGTTCAAGGCAGCGGCGGGCATCGGCAACGGAAAAAATACCACCATTGGCTATTACCGGGATTTCCAATCGCTTTTTTACCTTGCCCACCCACTCCCAACGCGGTTTGCGACAGAATGGTTCCTTCCGCAGCCGGGCGTGAACAGTGATCATATCAATTCCTTCTCCCTCCAGGAGACGACATAAATTAAAGAGCTGGTTTTCTTCGAGCTTTTCTCCCAGTCTTATCTTGGCGGTCAGGGGCAGATCAGTAAGCCGACGGGCTTCAGCCACCAGTTCCTTGAGGCGGTCGGGATCGGCAGCCAGTTGACTGCCGCCACCGAATTTTCGTACCCTGGGAGCAGGGCAGCCTAAATTGAGATCAACTGCATTAGCGCCCAACTCTCTGATACGCTCAAGGGCAGGGGCCAAATAATTTTTGTCGGCAATAAGCAACTGATAGGAAATTGGATGCTCTTCTGCGGTACAGAACAGAAATGGCGATATGGCCGGGTTTTCCGAGGGCAGGATTCCGGCGGACAGCATTTCAGTGGAGAGCAGCCCCACGCCCCCCAGTCGTTTCACCATTGTCCTGAAGGCGGAATGAGTGAGCCCTGCCATGGGGGCCAGTAGCAATGGCGGCTTAATGGCCAGGTTGCGGATGATAAGCGATGAAGACAAGGTGATTACCGAATATTTACAAATAATTTGATAAATTTTATATTATGCCGATAAGTTATCTGATATGAATGAAAACAAATTCGTCCAAAAACAGCAACCTTTACCTGATGAATTTCATTCAGCCTGCTCAGACAGCCCGAAAGTGTATTGTGATGATATCTTTGATCGACTGCGGATGCCCAGGGCTCCGCACTGGTCAGTGGCCTGGTCGGATCTGATGATGACCATGTTTATTTTTTTCGTGGTTCTCTTTGTCTACCAGCAGGCTGATAAGGAAATTATTACCGGCAGCGGGCCATCAGGGGCCGAGGTGGGCCTGAAAACCGGCACCGGGGTTATGGGCACTGGCGGCGGCAGCATCGAGATAGGGAATACGGTAAAATTTTATGATCTCAGCAAACAGGTTATCAACAAGGAAGAACTGAATAAATTTGCTTCCGTGGAACTGTCTCCGGATCATACCATAAAAATTATTTTAACCGGCGATTTGCTTTTTGATTCCAGCCGGGCCGGACTGAAGGCAAAGGCCCGAAAATCACTGGCCAAAATGATTCCCCTGCTCAAGCAGACCCCTTACATTATCCACGTTGCCGGTTATACGGACAACCGGCCCATTAATACCGGCAATTTTCCTTCCAACTGGGAACTTTCCCTGTTGCGGGCAGCTACTGTGGCTCGTTTTCTTATTGCCCAAAGCGGTTTGGCGGAAAATCGTTTTATTGTCGAGGGATATGGCTCGTGCCGTCCGATAGTTGCCAATGACACGCCTGAGCATCGGGCTGAAAATCGCCGGGTGGAAATAATTATCAGCCGGGAAATACCATTAACCTCTGTGGGCATAAATAATTATCCCCTGTCAGCTCATGAAATGCCGTGAATTATAATCGAAACATAATTGGCTTTATAATTTGTGTTGTCCTGATGCTGTCCGGTTTTGTCCTTCATGGTAATATCGGTCTCTATTTTAATCTCTCCGGACTGCTGGTTGTTCTGGGCGGCAGTCTCGGAGCAACCCTGCTGGCCTATCGTCTTAAAAGGCTGGGCATTGTCTCTAAGGTTCTCCTCTCTTCATATCAGACCAGTCCGAAACAACCGGAAGATATTGTCGAAATCCTGGTTGATCTTTCGGTAAAATCAAAATATAAGGGCCTGCTGTCTCTGCAACAGGATGAAAAAGAGGCCTCAATGCTGTTTCTCCGCCGGGCTCTGGGGCTTCTGGTTGATGGTTATAACAGCGGGCAGATGCGTGATATACTCAATACCGAGATGTATTTTTTCAAGATGAGACGCGAGGATAACGAGCGGGTTCTGCGCACCATGGCGGAATTTTTTCCAGCCTTTGGCCTGGTAGGCAGCGTGGTAGGCCTGATCAGTATGCTGGCCGGAGTAGGCAACACAGCGACAATTCTGCAAACCGTGCCCATTGCCCTGACATCTACCCTGTATGGCGTCGTTTTCGCCCATTTTTTCTTTATTCCTTTTGCCGGTAACCTTCGGGAACGGACAGACCATGAACTACTGCTGCAGAAAATCGTCCTGGAAGGGGTCATTGCCATTGAAAGTGAAATGGATCCCCGTAAACTGGAAAAAAAACTGAAATCATTCCTTACCCCATCTTCCCGCAAAGGGAAACTGGTCTCCATTGAAAGGATTCAGCAGCGTTTCCATATCATGTCCAATCGTGAATATGAGCAGGCCCTTGCTGCTGCCGGACAAGATGG
>JANTGB010000180.1 GCA_024763115.1 Desulfobulbaceae bacterium
ATGCTTCGAAGTCCCAAACGAACGAATCTAAGGCACTGGTAAACACTTACAGGACTGAAGGTTATCGTAAATTTGGTGCCTTGGTGAACGGTTACAAAAAATACTAACCCACTAAAGTGGAAGTGGACTTGGAATTTTTAGGACTCTTTTCAGTACCCCCTTGAGGGGTGAAAGTGCCTTGGAGTAACTCGTTGTAAATAGTTTCAAAATCATGTCTTCATTTTGAAGTCTGCGCTTATCTCTTGTTTTTTGTTACAGATTTTCAGGAGTAAGGCACTAAAATCACCTACTGTATGACGGCGCTTTGCTCCTGTTCAGATGTGCTTAGGGCTCACTCAAAAATAACTTCGCATTCTAAGGCGCAATCTGAACATTTAGTGCCCTGTGAGCAGTTACCCAAAATTATGAGGCGGCTTATTGATTTTGTCATAACTTTGATTCTCTGGGGTTATTTTACTCTGGGATTTCTTGTTTTTTATATGCTGTTTTATATGCTGGCCTGGTTATTTGCCCAGGATCGAGAGATTGCCTTTCAGCGCTTGAACCATATATTTTATAAAGGTTTTTTTTGCCTGGTCAAGGTGCTGGTTCCCGGCTGTTCTCTGCAGGTAGACAACAAGGCAGCCGAAATTAAATCAGCAATTATTATCTGTAATCATGTTTCCTTTCTTGACCCTCTGATTTTGATTTCTCTCTATGCCCGGCATAAAACTATTGTCAAAAGTGTTTTTTTCCATATTCCGATTTTCGGCTGGGTTTTGCGGACAGCCGGTTATCTGCCGGCAGCAGTTAATGATAAGTTCAGCCATTTGTTTATTGAGCATATTGAAAAGATGGAGGGGTATCTGGCCGGAGGCGGTAATTTTTTTATTTTTCCGGAGGGAACCAGGAGCCGGGACGGTACCTTAGGAGTGTTTAGCCGGGGAGCATTTAAAATTGCCGGATTTACACAGGCTCCGATTAAAATTTTACGGATTACCAACAGTGATAAGCTGTTTACTCCAGGAAAATTTCTTTTTAACACCGGAATAAGGAATAAAATTACCCTGGAATTTGTCGCAGCTGTCGACCCTGATTATCAGCATGATCCGCCATCTGCGGCAGAGTTGGAAACTCTGGTTCGTCAGGCTATGACGGTTAAAGAAGTTAAGTAAATATGCAAATATATAATCTTGAATTTACGCGGAAAGAAATAAAAGAGGCGGTTGCCGGCAACCGGCTTTTGTCCATGGAAATTGAATTCAGCAGGCGCTGTAATTTCCGCTGTTCCTATTGTTATGTGCCCAGCAGGAAAGAATTGGCCGATGAACTTTCTCAGGCCGAACTGCAGGACGCAATTCTTCAGGCAAAAGCTCTGGGAGCCGGAAAAATTATTATTTTAGGCGGCGAGCCGAGCATCTATCCCCATCTTGTCGAAATGATCAATTTTATCAAGGATGAGGGACTTGATGTTGAAATGTTTACCAACGGCAGTGGAGTAACCCTGGAGTTAGCCCGGTTTCTGGCCGCAAAAAAGGTCAGGGTGGTTTTGAAACAGAATTCCCGTGAGCAGGATATTCAGGATCGCCTGGCCGGTAAGAATGGAGCCTGGCGAATAATCAGGCAGGCCCTGAATAATCTGCAGCAGGCTGGTTACCCTTCTTCTGAAGCCTTTCTGGCGATCAGCACCATAATTTGTCAACAGAACATAGAGGAATTACCGGAAATGTGGCAATGGCTGCGCGAGGAGAATATAGAACCATATTTTGAGATAATTACTCCCCAGGGAAAAGCCAGGCAGAATCAATGGCTTGAGGTTGGAGCTGAAGAATTAAAACTCTTGTTTACCAGACTGGCTGAGCTTGACCGGGAACTATATGGCCGCCATTGGGAGCCCCAGCCCCCTCTGGCCGGTAATAAATGTATGCGGCATCAGGTCTCCTGCCTTATAACTGCCAATGGTGATGTTATGCCCTGCGTCGGAGTAACCATCTCTATCGGCAATATTCGTCAAAAAAAACTGGCGGATATTATCAAAAACAGTGAAGTGATAAACAATCTTAAAAATTATCGGCAAATGATCAAAGGACAGTGCCGCAGTTGTGAGAAGGCTGAAGAATGTTATGGCTGCCGGGGTGCGGCCTTTCAGCTTACCGGTGACTATCTGGCCTCTGATCCGACATGCTGGCGGAACGCCTCTTCCGTCAATACTATATAAGATTCATTTGTAACTGCTCACCGGGCACCGCATATTCGGAGTCGAAGTTTATGCCCTGTTTTTAAGGGGTGCTTACCTGCGCGATCAGCCTGTCTTACATAGCATCACCAGTATGCTGCGCCGGGGGTCTGATCACGAAAATCTCTCGGAGTCTCCCTCCGGTCGCTTACCTGGAGTCTCCCTCCGGTCGCTTACCTGCATCCTGCAGGTAAGCGCAGACTCCGAGCAGTTATAAATACTGAGGTTTGCACTCATTAGGCGCTTACCCCATGAGTAGTTACGATGAATGTTTACATTCAGTGCCAAGTGGAAACTTTCCGCCTCCGGTTAACGGTTACAAAATTTTCGGCACCATGCAACCAGTTATGATTATTTCACAAAAACATCATCTATAAGCGGAGGAGCCGGAAATTTCATTTTTAATTCTTCTTCCGAGGGCGGCAGCATCTGCAGACTACGAAAATTTATGTCATCAATTTCAGGAGCAGTTAAATATTTCATGACTACCCTGCCGTCTTTTTGGGCAACCAGAACAGTAAGAACCTTGGGAATTTGATACTTTTCTGAAAGTTCGCCTGTTTTGTCAAAGACAACCGGATAGGTTATTTTATATTTTTTCATATATTGACGAGCCTTAGTTTCCGTATCATTCATCCCCACATTGATGCCGATAAATTCCATTCCCTGTTTCTGATATTTTTCAACCAGTTTATTAATCTTGGGAATTTCCCCTTTACAGTTTTCACACCAGGAGGACCAGAAGATAAGCATTATCGGTTTTTTGCCGATTATCTTGTTAAGGTCGACAGTTTGACCGTCCATATCCAGTCCGCTGAAGGTCGGAAGTTTTTTCCCGACATCAGTTGCTCCGGCAACTATCGGTATTAAAAGGAAAACGAGACAACAGGCAAGGGCAATATGTTTTTTCGGCATGTTATAATCCATAAAAAAAAGTAACTGTTCGGATTGGTCTTGGCTTCGGGGTCCGGGGCTGCGCTTATCTGTTAATTTAGGACTGCTAAGCGGTGCCTGTCATTATGGTGATAAGCGAAGTCGGGGCACTTACGCCATGAGTAGTTACGATAAAAAAAAACGCCTGAAGTAAGGTGTGAAATTTTTAACTCCTTGCTTCAGGCGCTTTGCACATTACTACATAAAACAAATCAGCGATATTACACAGAGCCGGAAAAAGTTATTTGTTAACCGGCATATTATGTGGATCAATATGACATTTCAGACAATCAGGGAACTTCTGGTGAACAGCCTTTCCATGCGGTTCTCCATGACATCTCTGGCACTGCGGAATCTGACCGTGGGTCAGATGGCAGTCGGCGCATTGAACATCAGAATGTTTGGTGTGATTTTGCTGCAGGTCATCATAAATTGCAGTATGACATGAACCACAGACATTATTGGGAGTTTCCACCGGATAATGGAGAATATTTTTTGCGCTGTGCGGGGCGTGACAGACAAGACATTCAGCATAGGTCTGTCCGGCAACATGAGGCTCATGGCAGTCGAAACAGGTGGGCCTTACTCCATGTCTGTCGGCATGACAGCCGGTGCAACCGACTTCGGTATTATGTAGGCAGGGATGCTGATCCATCTCCGTGCCTTCCTTCAGATGACATACAGAACAGGCAACTACTGATTTGCCGGCTTTGTTTTTAATCTTTTGCTCAACGCCGGAGAAAGGAATGATCAGCGGCGTATGCGGATCCTGATGACATTGGGCACAGGCCGGAAAGGCAGCGCCGTGCGGAAGGTCGTGGCAGTTTGCGCATTTGGGAATAATCTCGTCATAATTATTAGCGGTAGGAATATAGGCATGCAGTTGTTCATGGCAATCAAGGCAATCAAAGCGATGCCTGGAATTACTCTGCTGCAGACGGGTATACTCACCTCCGTGGCAACTACCGCATTCAACCGGCGGCAGGCTTCTGGGCGTATCTGTATAAAGCGGCGCTACGCTGCTTTCCTCTGATTTTACCATCGGAGCGGCGACTGGTTTTTCTGCTGCCGGCTGCGCGGTTTCTACAACCTCATTTGTCGTCTCTACCGCTGACATATCCGTGCTCTTGTCGGCACAGGATGTGAAAAACAATGTGCATGACAGCGCGGCAACGGCCGTCAGCAGACTAACATCAAATTTCTTTTTCATCTATCTCCCCCTTTATTGCTTGTTATTTGACGAGATCATGCGGATCTTTATGGCAATCCGTACATTTCATAAATTTTTTCATCATCAGCTGCGGATGCGGATCACCATGACAATCCTGGCAGGCCGGCAGATAACCATGTGTGTCCTTATGGCAGTATACGCACTGCAGGGTGGCATGTTTGGTTGTGCCGGCGGCAAGCGTATCCATTAAGTCACCATGACAGGCGCCGCAATCTTTGTTGGGAATGTCCTGACCGTAAGTGACATTAGTCGGCTGGTGAACCCGATGACAGGTAATGCAGTCAGAATACGTCTGGCCCGGGCGATGCGGCTCATGACATTCCATGCAGTCGGGGATATAGCCGTGCTTGTCATGATGACAGAGTGAGCAGTCAAATTCGCCGTGAGCACTGGGGTTGTCTTTTATTTCGTTGACCTGGGCCGGATGGCAGGTATTGCAAGCGGCTACGTTATCATCACCAAAAACAATATGGAGAGGCTGATGAGGATTCTGATGACAGCCCAGGCAATTATTCAGCTCGAAATGAGCTTCACCGCTGTGACACATGGAGCACTGGGGAATAATATCCTCCTTCGGCGTCGAGGGGGGATGCCCGCCGACATGACAGTCCAGGCAACCGACTTCGGTTTTATGCTTGCCGCCGTCGGCCTGGTTCTCATGAACCACCTTTGCATGGCATTTGACGCAATCGCTGTTTTCCAGCGGGGCGTCGGCAGACCATGCAACTCCGCAGGAACTTACAAACCCAAAGGCCAGTAAAATAGCTGTAGTACAAAAAGACTTCCTCATAACTCCCATCCTCCAACATTTACGTAATATGAAGTATCTATTTCAGTTGCTCCCCACGGAGTCCGCTCTCTTAAGCATTCACCGGTATACCATGATAAACATATACATTAAAACAATTTAACAGATTTTTGTTACAAAATCATGTAAATGTTCGGTAATATCTTTTTAAGCTTTGCTCGATAAGACCTGTTTGCATATAACGTAAGCGTTCACCAGCACCTCATCTTCGCCCGTTTGGGCCTTCTCGAATAGCACAAGTATGCTTCGAAGTCCCAAACGAACGAATCTAAGGCAC
>JANTGB010000181.1 GCA_024763115.1 Desulfobulbaceae bacterium
TAATACGCTACGCCGACCTGATCACGAAAATCTCCAGCACCCTGTAAACAGTTACAATTACAGGGGTTAGCGAAGTTATAACGCTTACCCCTATGAGAAGTTACCAAAAATCAAAACAATAAATTGTTTAGACAATGGCCGTAAGCGCCTAAGTCAATTCCACTTCAGTGGGTTAGTTAACTTTATATCGTAAATATCAAATTATAAAAAATATGAACAGCTTTTTTTAAGACTGCGTATCATTCATACGTAAGCCGGGCTGATGGCGGAGGTTAGCGAGCCTGAGGTATCACAGACCAGAATTATTTTTCAAAAATTACTTTCGCGCTTTTACCAACGGCAAAAGTGTATCCACCATCAACAGTTGCCCCAACAAAGGCTCCGGCAAATGGTATCAATTTCCCTGCTGAACGGCTAACCAGTCCCCGCATGCTGATTTTCCGACAAACCGTCTGTAGCAAAGCGGTTGATGAAGTCATCGTGACATTTTCAATAATCCGTATCCCAAGCTCAACACCGGCTTCTTTTATGACCGGCAGAGCCTTATTCCCACACAGGCAGACAAAACAAAGGGTTCTGACGCGATCATCATGCAGGTCATACTTGTTCATGTAAGCTATGGCGGCAATCATCCTTAGGTGTATATACCATTGGCTTACCATGGCTGGTGGAAGGGTAACAGGTAGAGACGCAAAACCTCCTAAACCTGTTACGGCGCCAGTAATCGCGCATTTTATTGCCTGCCAGCGGATCAAATCTTCAATTTGCGAAAAAATATCCCTGTTTCCCCGACTGAATCCATCCGCCAGCTCATAAACACTTTTGCTGCCAGGAAGACCGTTTAAAACGGCGTTATAACTCCAATCAAGAGCTGGCTGAACACTTCCTATTGATACTGAATCAGTAATGGCCATATTCTCACCGCTTACCAGCAGAAAATATCGACGAAATATTGAATAAATCTGGAAATTTAAATTTTTCGCTAATTTTCCTAATATGATGAAGCGTGATAATAATCACAACCGCTAAGAAGCTGAGACCATAGAAGAAATAGAGAGATTCACGGATAACACTGTTTTCAGCGGCGATCCGACCGACCCCGCCAAGAAATCCCGCTCCGGTTTCCTCCAACATCTGCCCAACCAGTTCTGGAGAGTTCATAAGATATACAACACCTGCCGTAAGGGTTGTTCCTTTTACCAGATTTGGATGTTTTTCCAGCCAATCAAAAATCCGGCCGCCTCTTTTTTTCATTATTTTGATAAACTCATCAAGTTTATCGGCCCGCCGCAAGGCAGGCGTGACCTTCAGGAATTTTACAACATCATCGGTAGCCAGCTTGCGGCCCAGGGCAATACCATCATCTCCAAACTCACGAACAAGTTTAGACCCGACACCAGGATGCCTGGCTTCGACCTGTAATATTTTTGAACCAACGCCCATGGCCGGCTTTGTTTTTCTCACCATTTTCATAATTTTTTGCGGCAATGCCTTACGCCCCCATGCCTTGTTAAGGACATGATGATTTTCTTCCTTCACAGTCTGTCTGGTTATTTTGCTTAACCATGCCTCTGGTATTTCTTTCATAATTCGAGTTAGCAGTCCTGCTTCAGCCACAGGAGTTACGGCAAAACAAAACAGAAACAGCATTATAGCAACTCTGACACGTAACATCCCCTACCTCCTGTTTATTGTCTGATTTAATGCCGAGTAAACGGCCCCGTGCATATCATACCGGTATTCAACGTAATTATTTTCCAGCATTTCAGCTATCCCTACCATCTCTCCATGGCCTTGAATAATCGCTCTTTTCAGTTGATCAAAACCATTATCCAGCATGTTTTCCATCTCTTCGCGGCCTTTCTCGGATATTTTGTAATCAACATAGATAGCCACAACCAGACTAATACCTAAAGTGGTCCATCCTGAGCTGACCGCCGATCCGGTTAGCGCCGCCCTGGTAGACAAGGTGGTTAAAAAGCTCGTGATTAATTGGGTAGTCGCATATGCCGCAGCTTCAGACCCAATCAGAGCAACAGCCTCGTACTGAACTCCTTTAACGAGAACAAGGTCAGTATTGGATTTAATCATTTCGTTAAAAGTATCCCGAAATTTATGATCGTCAATATGAATATTAAAAGAACCTATTTCCGAAACAGACTTCAAATCCGCAAGAAGTTCGAGGGCCAGCAGGTTTCTATTTCCCTCAAGTTTTACGCGCAATCCATCTAACTCAGCCATTATTTCCGCGTACAACTCCTCATCAGTCAAAAAATGAGCCGCCCATTTCCGAGAAATGAATTGCGAAGTCTTTGTCGCGGTTCCGTCTCCAAACCACTTGTTCATTTTATCAGAAATAACTCTGCAGCCGAGGCCGGCTTGTGATCTCAGGGAATAAACATCATCTATGAAGACGGGCACATATCGTTTCTGATCTTCAATAATGGTATCTATAGCGTTCAACGTATTATGAATTGATTCTTTATCCATGGCATCATACCTGGCCAGGACAGCCTTTTCTCCCTGCCAGAAAGATTCCACATCAAATTTATCCTGGGTCGATTTATCCTGGGTCGATTTATCTTGAGTCGACACCTGTTCCAGCGGTGTCGATTGCAACGCTGAATAAACATGCCAACAACCCAGACATAAAATGGTTGCCAAAAGTATTTTGATAATTTTTCCGGAAACTGGATTATTCATGTCTTTCTCCTTAACCGGTTGATTATTATGTTGATTATTAATTGTGTCTGTCCACTTCAACAACAGAATGTTTTAAAAGACCGACCGGAGGTGACGATCCGATACGGAAAATTTGTCATCCTTAAAAACCGAACTCTTTCAGCTTGTCGTTCATTACCTCACGCATAACCGGAACTAAATCATAGGTAAGACCCAATGCCTGTAAGCCAAAGGTTAATAACGATCCAATCAATGGCCCGACAATCCAGCCTAAAACCGGAACGGCTGTCAGCATCGCCTTCAGGGTAACACCAACAATTGTGGCACAGATGGTCATGGGTACCCTGGCAGCAATTTCTGCTATTATCTCCAGTATCCTCTGGCTAAAATAGAGAACTCTGTCCCCGACCCGGACAGTAAATTCAGTCAATTTCCAGAGAACATTCTTGTCGGAAATACTGATATTCAGGCGGAACAGCGCCTTCCTGAGCTTTGCGGTTGTCTTTTCAGGATCAAGCCGCAGGTTCAGGATGCTTGTCAGATCCACCTTTAAATTGCCCAGAGGAGTATGGACGGTATAAATTTTTTCTGTGTTATATGCTTTAGTCATGGTGAGATCTTTAAGGTGAAATTTTTATCCAGATTAATTTTGCCGAGCCTTACGCGTGGCCTCAATATCATTTCTCAAAAATTTTACGACATTAAGTTTCAGGTCAAGCGCCAGTCCGACGACAAGGGTGCTGGTCATCAGCAGTGCACCGGTAAGTGGGCCCAGCATCCAACCAAAGCCAATCAATGGGATGGAAGAAATCATGATATTAATAATACCGGCGACCAATGACAGGCTGATGGTATAAGGAATGCTCTCGATAACATCAATCAGCATTTCCAGAACCTTCAGGCCGATTTTGATGCCACGGTTCTTAAGCCGATACACTCGGCTGGATAATTCGTCCCAAGGTATAGCTTTGTCGTCAGAATCAACATTTCTGAAATTTTTTAAACGCTCTTTTAGCTTTTCCCTGGTATTTCGAGGATCAAAAGCACCACTGGCAACCGCGTTTTTATCGAAGGTATTGTTAATTTTAGACATGATGGTTATTTCCTTTTTGAAGTTGCTTTAATTGAGGGCTAGCCAGTTAGTTTATAATCTTTGGCAGTAACTACTTACACCTTAAAACTCATAACCGTGAAAAACACCGAACTGTATGACACCGCTTCGCTGTTGTTTACAGGGGGTCGGAGATTTTCATCATCAGTCCGGTGTCTCGTTTTAGTTATAAGTAAGCCGGGCTGATGGCGGAGGTAAGCGAGCCTGCGAGGCTCCGAAGATTCGGTGTCCTGTGAGCAGTTACCTGTAAAGATCTTATTGTCTGAGCAGGCTGCCCCCCTTATGGGGAAACATGAATAAACGATAAAGGATATTTTTTGACCAACCTTATCAGCCAGGCTTAATTACCGTGCTTTTACTTTTCTATATGGTCTGGATTGCGGTAAAGGAAAAAAACGAAGGATTACAAAAAGAAAATACCGGTAATATTTTTTATTGAAAGCCCATAGCAAACTATAAGCAATTCACCGGCACTATATGTGGATTGACAGCATCGAATTAGCCGTACAATTAAGATGAAGGAAATCATCAACACAGAGAAGGTCAGCCTTAAACCCCTCAAAGCGGGGCCATGGTTCGAACTGAAAAAAGTTAGTTTTGTTCACGATTATTTTCAGTGTCTTTCTTTCTGGTCTTTATTCTGCTTAACAATATCAATTTAATTGTCAGAATGAATTTTTCTATTTTTTCTTTAAATGTCAGCTCTACAAAAGTCATTATTTCCTCCCGGGTGGTTGGTTCAATCTCAGCACCAATCTGCTGTAAGCGTTCACCAGCACTTCACGGAGTCGGAGTTTATGCCCTGTTTTTAAGGGCGTTTACCTTTTTACCCATTTCGGGGTCTCGTTCCTCGCTTACCTGCCTGCTTGAATAGCACCAGTATAATGTTGCAAAGATTTGCTCCCTGGTGAACGGTTACTAATTTTCCGACACATGAACTATTTGACAAACATCAGGCAAAGAACTATTCTGTACATAGAAAATGTACACAGCAAGGTTCTTCCAGGAGATAATCATGCAACAAGTTAATATTACAGAGCTTCGTAATCACTTGCCGCATTACATGAAGCAGGTGCAAAAAGGGGTTGAATTTCTTGTGACAAGCCACGGCAAAAATATTGCCCGCCTTGTACCAGAAGTAAGCAATACTGAAGAGGCGCTCAACAGGCTCATGCAATTAAGGGGAACCATGATTAAAGGCGACATTTTAGATCCTGTGGAGGCAGAATGGAATGCAGACGCAGATAATTTGTGATACCCATATCCTGATATTCTGGCAAGATGACCCAAAGCGACTGAGTACTTCTGCCCAAAATGCCATAAAAACTGGATTGAATGATAAAACTCTTGCCTGTTCCGACATCTCATTTTGGGAAATTGCCATGCTTATCCATTCTGGTCGATTACGAAATGACATTTCACCTGTACAGTATATGACAGATCTCTGTCTGGTTTTATCCCTGACTGTTTTACCTGTTACTCCAGAAATAGCCTCCTTGTCACAAGGAGATTTTTTTCTTCATAATGATCCTGCTGACCGACTTATTGCAGCTACGGCAATTCATCATAATGCTCCACTTATCACAGCTGACAAAAAACTGAGAAAACTAAAGCCGCTGACGGTGATCTGGTGATTATGGTACCGATGGTATAAAAA
>JANTGB010000182.1 GCA_024763115.1 Desulfobulbaceae bacterium
GCAGAGCTACGCCTCCGGATTGCATAATTGCAGATCGCTTTTCTAAATGTTCAGATTGCGCCTTAGAATGCGAAGTTATTTTTGAGTGAGCCCTAAGCCCCTGAACTCTCCCGGCATGAAACCCATCCTTCTCGTCCCGGTATTTCACTGCTCACGATTGGATAATTTTTTCCCAGGGGAGGAAAAGCATTTAATATATCCTTGAGTGGGGTAAAGAAAATATTATCGGCTTGGGCTTTTTGCAAAAAATCCTCAAAAAGAGCAAGACAGCTTATGCCCTCAGCCTCGGCATGGATGGTAAGGACGTTAAGTTGATTTGGCCGAAAAAGTGAGAGAAGATGATTATTATAGGTATTTTTATTAACACCGTTTCTGCCTATCAGTTCATCATAGGTAGGCAGGGTGACCGGAACCTGCGGCTGACTTAAGCAAACTCCTTCAACCATTGGATAAAAAGAAAATGATCCCCGGCAATCCGAATTATAGGCAAAGCCCAGGCGTTCTTTTTCCACAAGAACCTTGTCTGTGCAGCGCCAGCCCGGAACTGCGGAACAGGTGACTTTCCGGCCGGTAATTGTCTCCAGCGCCTCCTTCCCGTTTTTCAATTCTGAATATATCGCTTCGTTGCTCATTGTCCCGACATGCATCTGCCATCGGTGATGATCCCAGGCGTGGAGGCCTATTTCATGCCCGGCTTTTGCTGTATTTTTAATGACATAATCACAAGACCTGCCGATATTCGGCCCCGGCCGCAGGGTGCCGCGCAGGATAATATCCCAACCATACAGGCTGGCGGCTTTACTGCGCATCATCTTGATAAAAAAAGCAGGCCGGAGCAGACGCCAGAGATGACGGCCCATATTATCCGGCCCGACTGAGAAAAAAAAAGTTGCCGTGATCCCGTGCCTTTCCAGAACATCCAGCAGGGCGGGCACACCCAGGCGGGTTCCGCGCAGGGTGTCTACATCAATACGCAGTCCTGCCTCTACGCTGCACATTCTATCGTATCTGTTGCCAGTGCCTGGCGGAGAAAATAATCCAGCGTTTCTTCAATAGACTGTTCAAGAGGAACATGAGGCTGCCAGTTTAATAATCGATTGGCCAACCGGATGGAGGGGCGCCGATGCTGAACATCTTCATAGCCTGAGCCGTAAAAGGCCCTGCTTTCAACGGAACGGATACCGGCCAGGGGTGGAAATTTATCCCGCAGGGGATGCTGCTCAAATTTTTCGGTCAGCAGATGGGCCAGTTCCCTGATGCTCGCTTCATTGTCCGGGTTGCCTATATTAAATATGCGACTGTCGCAACAGTTATCTTTATTTTCAATAATCCTGAACAGGCAGTCAATTCCGTCTTTGACATCAGTAAAACAGCGCTGCTGACTGCCGCCGTCCACCAGGTTGATGGGTGTGCCTTCCACCAGGTTCAGAATAAGTTTAGTGATGACCCTGGAGCTGCCTATTCTTGCAGACTCCAGATTATCAAGCCTTGGCCCGACCCAGTTGAATGGGCGAATCAAAGTGAACTGCAACCCTTTAGTGGCTCCATAGGCCCAGATAACCCGATCCAGCAACTGTTTACTGCAGGAATAGATCCAGCGCTGTTTGTGAATCGGCCCCAGCACCAGCCGGGAGCGCTCCTCATTAAATTCCTCATCCTCACACATGCCATACACTTCAGAGGTGGAGGGGAAGATAATTCGTTTGCCATACTTGGTGCAGTAGCGGACGATGCGCAGGTTTTCCTCGAAATCAAGCTCAAAGACCCGAAGGGGATTACGGACGTATTCGGCCGGGGTGGCAATGGCTACCAGGGGCAGGATAATATCGCATTTACGAACATGATATTCGATCCATTCCCGGTGAATGGAGATATCACCCTCACTGAAATGAAAACCTGGCCGGCCCAGTAGACGACCAATGGAATTTTTACCCAGATCCATGGCATGAACCTCATAGCGACCACTGTCCAGCAGCCGTTCACTTAAGTGATTGCCGATAAATCCATCCGCGCCGAGGATGAGGACATGTTTCTTGCGCTGCTGTTCACAGGCCAGGGATTTTTTACTACCAAAACGCATACCTTCAGCAAGACACAGGTCACGGGCCAACTGGACGCCGTTGACAAACAAACCTCCTTCCTCAACCTGACCGGCGCGCACTTCAAGTGCGCCCTGGCCGCAGTTTATGACCAGCGGGTTCTCGGAAAGCACCATTCCCGGTTGCTGAGCAGTGTCTCCCTCTACAGGAGTC
This sequence comes from Desulfobulbaceae bacterium, assembly GCA_024763115.1. Classification (GTDB taxonomy): domain Bacteria; phylum Desulfobacterota; class Desulfobulbia; order Desulfobulbales; family SURF-16; genus JANTFJ01. Next base: position 2,253 of record JANTGB010000182.1, read on the forward strand.
ACCGACCATAACAGTACTTTTTGGTTACCGAGATAACTGAAAGCGCCGGGATAGGGCCTGGTGACCGCCCGGATCAGATTATAGATTTGCTCGGCGCTCTGTTGCCAGTTGATTACTCCATCTGCCGGTTTGCGTCCGCCAAAATAGCTGGCCTGGGAATGATCCTGGGGAATCCGCGTAATCTGTCCGGCAAGAAGCCCCGGCAAGGTCGTATCCAATAATTTACCTGCTGTCGCAGTAAGTTTACCGTGCAAGATGAGAGCGGTATCTTCCGGTGTAATTGCAATCCGCTGCTGAGCAACAATATCACCATTATCAGGCTGCGGGGTCATGTAATGGAGCGTAACCCCGGTTTCGTCTTCCCCATTGACCAACGCCCAGTTCACCGGACAGCGGCCCCGGTACTTCGGCAACAGGGAGCCGTGCAGATTCAGACAGCCGTTTGCAGGAATTTGCAGGATCTCGGGCCCGACCATTGAGCGGTAGTAAAAGGAGAAAATGATATCAGGCGCAAGTTCTCGAATCCGGTCAACCCAGAGCGGATGATTGATATTATCCGGGGCAAAGACCTGCAGACCGTTTTCTGCGGCCAGTTCGGCAACGGAATCAAACCAGAGGTTTTCCTGCGGATTATCCTGGTGGGTAAAGACTGCCTGAATATCAAATCCATGATCAAGCAGGGCTTTGATACCGATACAACCGATATTATGATAGGCAAGGACAACTGTTTTCATAGAGTTCCTTTTTGCAAAATTGGATTATGTTACTGTTCTGAGGCGGAAGAGATAATTTCCTGAATAAAATATCTGGGCCGGGCCCGGACATCATGGTAGATGCGGCCGATATATTCACCGAGCAACCCCAGGCCGATGAACTGAGCCCCGATGAAGATAAAAAGCAGGGCAAACAGGGTAAAAACACCCTGAGCCGCCCAGGCCGCGCCCATGACAAGCCGCATGATCAGGAGAAAGGCGGCAAATGTCATGCCGCTGGCAGCAATTACTGTCCCTAAAAGAGAAAGCAGACGCAGGGGAAAAGTGGACATGGAGGTCAGCAGATCAAATTGTAGAGAGATAAGTTTGAAAAGCGAGTATTTTGAATCACCCTGTCTGCGGGGTTCATGTTTGACCGGAATTTCGGTCGTTGTCCGGGCAAAACTATTGGCCAGAATAGGGATAAAAGTGGAATGTTCCCGGCACTGGAGCATGGCCTCGACAATCGGCCGGCGATAGGCCCGGAGCATACAGCCGTAATCGTGCATCATGACTCCGGTTGCCCGCCGGACCATGGAGTTTACCAGGCTGGACGACAGCTTTCTAAACAGAGTGTCGTGGCGATTGGTGCGGATGGTGCCGACTACGTCCACATTATTTCCCATGGCCTGTAACAGCTTGGGGATCTCTTCCGGCGGATTCTGCAAATCAGCATCAAGGGTGATAACAATGTCACCCCGGCTCTGGGCCAGACCGGCAAAAACAGCCGCATGCTGCCCGTAATTGCGGTTAAGCAGGACACTGACAAGCTCCGGGTACTCGCGTCCTGCCATGGCAATCTTTTCCGTTGATCCATCCGTGCTGCCGTCATCCACCAGAATGATTTCAAAACTTCGGCCACTTGGCTTACAAACAGCCAGGCAGCGCTCAACCAGTTCGTCCAGATTTTCAGCCTCGTTAAATACCGGAATAACGAGGGAACAATTAATTCCCTGTTTCATCGGGCAAGCACCTCTTTGATGGCGGTAACCACGTCATCAACATCTTCCATGGTCATAGCCGGGAAGAGGGGCAGAGAACAGATGCGGGCCGAGTTCCACTCCGTGTTCGGCAGCGTACCCAGGGCCTGCGGCATGGTTGTCCGGTAATACCGCTGTTCATGGACAGCGCGGAAATGCAGGCCGGTACCGATATTTCGTTGTTTCAGCTCTTCCATGAAGGTGTCCCGATCCATTCCCGCCCTGTCTATGTCAAGGCGGACAATGAAAAGGTGCCAGGCATGGACACTGGTAACCTGGGATATGGTCAGGGGCAGGATTTCATCAATATCGGCAAGTTGTTCCAGGTAGCGTTTTGCCAGCCTGGTTCTCCGGGCGATGAAATCATCAAGACGGGCGAGTTGTCCCAGTCCGAGGACTGCGGCAATATCGGTCATGTTATACTTGAAACCCGGTTCCAGGACTTCGGCCTGGGGCGTTCTACCCTGCTGGTTGCGATCGTGGGCGTCAACCCCCAAACCGTGAAACCTGAGTGTGCGAATTTTGCCGGTCAGCGCTTTATCATCGGCACAGAACATCCCCCCTTCCCCGGTGGTCATGTTTTTTATGGGATGGAAGGAAAAGATAGAAGTACCCTGCATACCGACCTTTTGTCCTTTGTATTCCGTTCCTGCCGCATGGGCGGCATCTTCCACCACTGCAATATTTCGCTCACGTGCCAGGTTATAGATCGGCTCCATATCCACTGCCGCCCCGGCAAAATGAACCGGAACAATCAGCCGGGTGTTATCCGTGAGCAACGGTTCAATCATTTCCGCATCAGTCATCAGTGTGTCATGATTCACATCAACAAACACCGGCGTCGCCCCTGCCAGCACAATCAGGTTCACTGTGGAAACCCAGGTCATGGCCGGGGTTATCACCTCGTCTCCAGGCCCGATATTTAAAGCGGAAAGCAGCAGATGCATGCCTGCTGTTGCCGAGGTCAGGGCTACCGCCCCTTTGCATCCGCAATACGAAGAGAATGATTTTTCAAACTGTGCGGTCCTGGAACCGGTGGTAATCCAGCCGCTGCGCAGAACTTCACCAACAGCGGCTATTTCTTCCTCACTGATTAAAGGCCTGGAGAATGGGAGAAATTTTTTTCGCATTTTTCCTTTTTTTTCATAAACGGAACATTTATCATGAACTAAATATTTATGAATCTGTTGATGTAAAATGGGTTTATTTGTCAGCAATTATTATTGTACTACTGCATACCAGACAAAAATGAAGAAATGATGAATATCAGGTTGATTCCCACCCCAAAAAAACAAAAATCACCCAAATCTTCACAATTTCTTCATATAACAATGCTATGTATGGTAGCAGGTAACCGTTCACCAGGGCACCAAATTTACGATAACCTTCAGTCCTGTAAGTGTTTACCAGTGCCTTAGATTCGTTCGTTTGGGACTTCGAAGCA
>JANTGB010000183.1 GCA_024763115.1 Desulfobulbaceae bacterium
TGCCGTAGATTTTCGTGATCAGGTCGGCGCAGCGTATTAGTCATACGTAAGCCGGACTGATCGCGGAAATATGCGGTACCCTGTGAGCAGTTACGTAAGGAGAACATATTATGCAATGTCCAGGACAGGATAGCAGATATTGGCAGGGAAGCGCAATTTTTGAGGTAAAATGCCCGAAATGCGGCAAAAGAGTTGAGTTTTTTAAGGATGATGCCGGGCGTACCTGTAAAAATTGCGGCCACCGGATACCGAATCCGAAAATTGATTTCGGCTGTGCCGCATATTGCCCCCATGCTGAACAATGTCTTGGCTCACTGGGCGCGGATGCGCCGGTGTCAGCCAAACAGACCTTGAAAGACCGGGTGGCAGTGGCCATGAAACGATATTTCGGCACGGATTTTCGCCGTATAGGCCATGCCGTCAAGGTTACCGATTATGTGGAAGAAATTAATCGGGTTGAGCAGGGCGATCCGGCCATAGTGACGATCTGCGGCTATCTGCACGATATCGGCATTAAAGAGGCGGAGCGTAAATTTAACAGCTCGGCTGCCAGGTATCAGCATCAGGAAGGGCCGCCGGTGGCCAGGGTCATTTTAACCGAGCTTGAAGCTGATCCGCAGCTGATTGATGAAGTGTGCGATATCATCGGCCATCATCATACCCCCCGGCCTGAAGAAACAACGAATTTCAAGGTTCTTTATGACGCGGATTTAATTGTCAATATGGAGGACAAGCAAAAGGAATCCCCCTCTCCAAGGCAACATCTGGAAAATATGATAAATAAATCATTTTTAACTGAAACCGGCGCTGAAATTGCGGCCGGAGTTTTTCTCGAAGGGAAAAAATGACTAACTGTGTAAAAATAATTGTCAAGGGCCGGGTGCAGGGCGTTTTTTTTCGGGCCTATACCCAGGACGAGGCTCAAGCCAGGGGGCTGGCCGGCTGGGTGCGCAATCTGCCGGGCGGTGAAGTGGAGGCCCTTATCTGTGGCGAGGCCCGGGATGTGGAACGGATGACCGGCTGGTTTAAAAAGGGGTCGCCCGCCTCCAGGGTTGATGAAGTGCTGGTTGATAAAATTGATATTCCCGCTGATTTGCCGGAAAAATTCGCGATCTTTTACTGATGATTGACAATTTTTATTCATCGGCGTAAAGTATCGGCCAAATTTACCGGAGATAAAAAGTGGAATTAATTCATGAAACAGCTGTAAAAAAACGCCCTGAAACTAAAAAAAGCGCCTACCGCATTGTCTGCCCCAATTGCGGCAACGACCGGGATTTTTTTGAAGTCGCTGATGGAGTGATTCTCACCACCCATTATGTGCAGAACAGTGATTGCAGTTTTACCCAGGAGGGAGATGAATCGCAGATACTTGGCGAGATCCGTTTTTTCTGCGGGGAATGTAATGCTGATCTCTCCCGGTTTCATCAACGATTTGTGGAAATGCTGTTTTGACCACGCCTGCGCCCTCCGGCACCCTGGTTGTCCGGGATAATGATACTCTGGGCCGGGAATTTCATAATCTCGGCCCGGCCGACCTTGTCCTGGGCCGAATCAGGCTTAAGCCCAGCGAAGAGTTCATGCTCCTTGACCTGCTGGAGCGCGGAGTGCGTCTTTTCCCTTCGGCCCTGGCCCAGCAGGCCTGCCGCTCCAAGGTTTTTCAGGCCCTGCTTTTTGCCCCTTTCATGCTGCCCCATACTTTGGGCATCCATGACCGACATGATATGCTGGCTGCCGTCAATCTCTACGACCGAAAAAAAATCAGCCGGGTAATAACCAAACTTGACCGCAAAAATGCAGGCCTGGGTATTCATCTCTGGGCCGGGGTGGAAGATGTCTATAACCAGGCCTCGCTGGGTATCCTGCCTTTTCCTTTTGTCCTTCAGCCCTTCCGGCCTGACTCCCATGATATTCGGGTAATTATTCTTGCCGATTACCTGGAGGCTTACGAGCGGGACAATCCGCATAATTTTCGTAATAATCTTCATTGCGGCGGCCGGAGCAGGCCCTGTGAACTGATGCCTGAGCAGCTGCAACTCTGTCGTAATGTTATGGCTCGCGGCAAATTTCCTTACGCCCATCTTGATCTGATGGTCAAGGGCTCGGAAACATTTCTGGCCGAAATAAACCTGCGCGGCGGCATCAGGGGCGCGAAAATCACTCCGGCTGAATATAAGGGCAGGATTGAGGCAATTCATGACCGAGCTGCTTCCTTGACGTGAAGGCATGGTTATGGTATGCCCCGTGGCAAATTATTCGATATATTTACTCTGATTTGTGATTAAGGTTATTTTTTGGTTTATTTTTTATTGACAAGTTCTTGTTAGCCGGTTTATCATATAAAGCTTTTATAAAGTTATTTCGTTAACGGCCTTCATCTCAGGGCCGTTTTTTAATTTCCTCCCGCCATAAACAGTTATTTTCGACAGTTCAAACTGATAAATGTATTATGGCAACAATAACACAATCGAGCGAGTAGTTATGAAAAAGAAAGATCTGGATAAACTGCGCAATATAGGCATAAGTGCTCATATTGATTCCGGAAAAACAACCCTGACAGAACGTATACTTTTTTACACCCAGAAAATTCATGCTATTCATGAAGTTCGGGGCAAGGATGGGGTCGGCGCCACCATGGACTCCATGGAACTGGAAAAAGAACGCGGCATAACCATTCAATCCGCAGCCACTTACTGTAACTGGCAGGGTTATGATATCAATATTATTGATACTCCCGGCCATGTTGATTTCACCATTGAGGTGGAACGGGCCCTGCGGGTACTGGACGGCGCAGTGCTTATTCTCTGTTCCGTGGGCGGGGTACAGTCCCAGAGTATCACGGTTAACCGCCAGATGACCCGTTATAAGGTGCCGAGAATTGCTTTTATCAATAAATGTGACCGAACCGGGGCCAATCCTTACAGGGTTAAGGATCAGCTTCGGGATAAACTCGGCTTGAATGCCGTAATGATGCAGATTCCTGTCGGCCTTGAGGGTGATATGGAGGGCGTGGTTGATCTTGTCTCCATGCAGGCCGTTTATTTTGACGGAGATAACGGTGAAAATATCCGCAAGGAAGAAATTCCTGCCGGGCTGCGGGATGAAGCGGAACAGTATCGCGAAGAATTGCTGGATGCGGCCTCAATGTTTTCCGATGAATTGATGGAAGCGGTTCTTGAAGGTGAGCCCACTGTTGACATGATTAATGATGCGGTGCGCAAGGGCACCCTGAGCCTGGAAATGACCCCGGTTTTAATCGGCTCGGCCTATAAAAACAAAGGTGTGCAACCCCTGCTTGACGCAGTGGCGGACTATCTGCCCTGCCCCATGGATATTGAGAACTCAGCTCTTGACCTGGATAATGAAGAAAAAGAGATCATTCTTTCTTCCGACCCCGACGTCCCCCTGGTAAGTCTGGCTTTCAAGCTTGAAGACGGTCGTTACGGACAGTTGACTTATATCCGCATTTATCAGGGCAGCATGACCAAAGGCGATACAATCGTCAACTCCAGAACCGGGAAAAAGGTCAAAGTCGGTCGTCTGGTGCGAATGCATTCCGATGAAATGGAGGAAATAGAGAGCAGTGGGCCCGGCGATATTGTTGCCCTGTTCGGGATTGACTGTGCCTCCGGAGATACCTTTGTCGCCAAGGAAATTAATTATTCCATGAGCTCCATGCATGTTCCGGCCCCGGTTATTTCTTTAGCCATCGTGCCGGATGACAACAAGGCTCAAAGTAATATGTCCAAGGCCTTGAATCGTTTTACCAAGGAAGATCCGACCTTCAGGAGCTATGTGGATCATGAAACCAATGAGACCATTATTTCCGGCATGGGTGAGCTGCATCTGGAAGTTTATATTGAACGGATGAGACGTGAATATCAGGCCGCAGTCACTGTCGGCGCACCCCAGGTTGCTTATCGGGAGACCATCACCAAAAGAGCCGACTTCAATTATACCCATAAGAAACAGACCGGCGGCTCCGGTCAGTTCGGGCGCGTAGCCGGTTATATGGAGCCCCTGGAAGAAGGTGAATTTGAATTTGTCGACAAGATTGTCGGCGGCTCAATCCCCAGAGAGTTTATTTCCTCCTGCGAAAAAGGCTTTAACAAATGCATGGCCAAGGGTAGTCTGGCAGGTTTTCCAATAACCGGCGTCCGTTGTGTTATTGATGACGGCGCTTCCCATGCGGTTGATTCCTCTGATGTGGCTTTTCAGCTTGCCGCTGTCGGTGCCTTCAAAGAGGGCTATCAAAAAGCCGGACCAAAGCTGATGGAACCTATCATGAAAGTCGCAGTGGAAGGGCCTACCGAGTTTCAGGGTGGTATCATGGGCAGCCTGAACCAGCGGCGGGGAATTATTGTCGGTACCCTGGAAGAGGGAGACTATACCGCAGTTGAAGCCGAAGTGCCGCTCTCTGAAATGTTCGGCTACTCCACGGTACTCCGTTCCCTTACCCAGGGCAAAGCCGAATTTACCATGGAATTTTCCGCTTATCGTCAGGTTCCCTTGAATGTGGCTGAAGAGGTTATCGAAGAGATAAGGAAAAAAGAAAAAGAGAAGTAATATCAACTAAAAACAGACCAGTTTTCCGGCTTCTGATTTATTAAGGACAGCAAAAATGCTAAAAGAAAAATTAATAAAGAGTAATCCTCTCCGCACTCTCTGTTCCACGGAAAATGCAGCCCATGACCGCCGGGTCGGCCTGATTATGGCCCGGGCCGGGGTTGGCAAAACATCCCTGCTGGTGCAGATTGCCCTGGACAACATGCTGCGCGGCAGAAATATTCTTCATGTCAGCATCGGCCAGAGTCTGGACAAGACTAAAATCTGGTATGAAGATATATTTAATCATATTGTTGCCGGCCATGATCCTCATGATATTGCCTCGATTCGTGAAGACATGATTCGCCGTCGGATGATTATGACCTTTAAGGCCGATATCTTCAGTGTCTCCAAGCTCGAAGAACGGCTGCGCGATCTGGTTGATCAGCACATCTTTCATCCGGACTGTATCCTGGTTGACGGTTTTGACTGCGCCCTGACCGACAAAAAAGAACTGAGTGAGATACGGCAGCTCATGACTGACATGGATATGAATGTCTGGATAACTTCCCGCAGTCACCGTGATGACCAGCGGGTAAGTAAATCAGGGGTTCCGGCTCCCTGTCATGAACTGGACAGCCTCTTTGATACGGTAATTGTGCTGGAGCCGAAACCGAAAGAAAAAGCTATTGCCCTGCAACTTATCAAGGATACGGCGGATATCAGCGGCCTGGGCAGTCATATTAATCTTGATCCTGCTACTCTTCTGTTAAAAAAAGGCTAACTTAGTCCCTTAGAATTAATTTTCGTGTTTTTTATGGCAAGAAATTGAAAACTTTCTTTGAAATAAACAACTTGCATCTACTGTTAAGGGACTTAT
>JANTGB010000184.1 GCA_024763115.1 Desulfobulbaceae bacterium
ATTAACAGTAGAGGCAAGTTGTTTATTTCAAAAGTATTTTTTGATTTCTTGCCACAAATAATACGAAAGTAATTCCTAAGGGACTAAATGAAAATAAACCGATTAAAAATATATTCAGCCGCAATGGCGCTGGCCGGATTTTTTATATTCGTCTCAACCTCTCAGGCCAAAGCTGCTGATTTTCCAGATCATATTATCCCGGAATCAACCACGATTTATTTTCACCGGGCAGATCAACTTATTTTTATTCCCAACCTGTTACAGAGCCCGGTCAACAGGAGCTTATCCCGCAGTCCCTTTGCCGCAAATTTTCGCAAAGTGTCATTGTTCATCCCTGCCGATTACAGCCGCTTTTCTTTTTCTTATATTCAGGGGCGGACAAATTCGATTCCAAGCTTTTACGAAAATAATTTCCCGCCTCCGGCAAACCTCTTTTCTCCTCCCCGGATAAACCGGCGGCTGGGAATAAGCGGCGATTATCAACTGGGACAGTTTTATGTTTCCTCTGAATTTACCTGGGATCCGTCCGATATACGCCCGGTGGAAAAAGACAAAGAAAAAAATATTACCTTTCAACTTGATGCCGGCGGTAATTACGACAATCTGCAAACCGGCTTTATGTACTATTATGCCTCTGCCGGCGATGGCACATTTAACCCGCTCAACGTTCAGCAGTCTCCGACATATATTCTAAATAATTCCAATGGAGTAATGCATGCTGAGATGGGCGGAACCGGCGAACGGATTAAAGAAGACGGCATTCATGCTGTTGTTCTTCATTCCGATCTGGCCCTTACTGATCGCCTTAATCTTCATGGTGGCCTGGCCTATGGTGTTTCAGCGGCTGATGCAAAAAACAGCTATGGAATGGAAGTGGATGTCGGCGCTTCATATGCTATTTTCGACAACCTGATTTATGAAGTACGTTTAGGTTATCTTAATGTAGGTAATGTCAGACAATTTGACGATACGGACAATCCCGAAGATATGTATCTGCTCTCCCATCATCTTACCTTGGAATTTTAAGGAAAAACTCCTCTGCCTCCGCCTAAACAACTCCAGAATCCTTTTCGCTTTACTTCTGTCCTGTTTGACCCGGATCAGGTAACTCACGCAGTTTTTTCCCGTTCCGGCGGAGTAAGCGCTAAACCATACGATTCCTTGAATATCAGCTACCGGGTCGGTGATCGACCGGAAAATGTCAGGCACAACCGGCAAATAATCATGGAAAATCTGCGGGCATCCCGGCTGGTATCGACCGGACAGGTTCATGGCGACCAGGTCTGCCGAATCAGCACCCTCCCTACAGCCGGAGAAAATGAGCTAAATGGATATGACGGCCTGATAACTGATATTACCGGAATTTTTCTCCTTATTCAACAGGCCGACTGCCAGGCGGTGCTGCTTTTTGATCCCCAAAAACGGGTTATAGCCAATATTCATGTGGGCTGGCGGGGCAGCGTTATCGAAATAATAGCCAAAACCATTGAAACAATGGAGACTTATTACCAGACAAATCCCGCTGATCTGCGGGCCGGAATCAGTCCGTCCCTGGGCCCATGCTGTGCTGAGTTCGTAAATTTCCGGCAAGAACTGCCAAAATCATTTTATAAATACCAGGTACGGGAAAATTATTTTGATTTTCCGGCAATAAGCCGGGATCAACTGCGCTCATGCGGGGTCAAATCCGCCAATATTGAACTTTCCAACATTTGCACCCGTTGTGATTCCGGCTGGTTTTCTTATCGCCGGAACAAGGACACGGGCCGCTTCTGTTCGGTAATCGGTCTCCAATGAAAGTCGCAAAACATAACGCCAGACTCATAGCGCTTAATATTCTCTGCGAGCAGAAAAAAAACAGAGTGCCGCTTGATCTTATCATGGAGCATCATCTACGGGAAGCCGCCCTGCCCGACACCAGGGACAACCGACTGATCATGGCCCTGGTTTACGGAGTAATGCGGCAGCGCCGCTATCTTGACTGGATCATTACCGCAGTGGCCAGCCATCCATTAAAAAAAATGAAACCCCGCACAGTAAACGCCCTGCGCCTTGGGGTTCTGCAACTTTTTTTCATGAATAAAATTCCGGCATCAGCCGCAATCGACGAAATCATTAAGGCTTTGAAAAAATCAAGGCAGCCAAAATGGCTGATAAATTTCAGCAATGGAGTGCTGCGGAATATAGACCGGAAAGAGGAAGAACTGAAACAACGCGCAGCAGCACAGGAACCGGCTGTCCGTTCCAGTCATCCCGACTGGCTCTTTGCGCGTTGGCAAAAACGTTTCGGCAGCAGCCGGGCCAAAGAAATATGCCGGATTAACAATACTACCCCGCATCTTACCCTTAGAATAAACAGGCAGAAAACTTCGTCTGCTGAATTTTTGGGCAAATTAGCAGGAAACTCCATTAAAGCAAGACCCGGAAAATTCAGTCGGAACAGTATCCACCTGGACTACAGGGGGGAAATAAAAAATCTGCCCGGCTACGAGGAAGGTTTTTTTCATGTTCAGGATGAAGCGGCTCAGCTGGTGGCTCATCTTTTTAACCCGCTCAAACAGGGTAATTATCTGGACTGTTGCGCCGGCTCGGGCGGCAAGACGATGCAGCTGGCCGCCATGATTCCACCCGGCAGTACGCTTTATGCGGTTGAACCGCATAAGAGCAGGGTCAAACAACTCAGAACAAACTTAAATCGCCTGAATTTTTCGGAAATGGTATCCATTTTTGCCATGACTCTTGAAAAATTTGCCGGGATGAATAGAATATTATTTGATTACATCCTGGTTGACGCGCCATGCAGCGGTCTGGGAGTTATCCGCCGCCATCCCGATATCCGCTGGAACCGACAGCCTGGGGATTTAGTCATCATGGCCCGAACCCAGCTGAAACTGCTTGAAATCGCCGCTGGTATGCTGGCCCCGGACGGATCCCTGGTTTATGCCACCTGTACTACTGAACCGGAGGAAAATGAAGAGGTTATCAACCGTTTTTCATCCGATAATCCGCAGCTGGAAATCGTCGGGCCGGCGCTTATCGGCAAAGCTGCCGATCTTGTAGATAAAAACAATTTTTTTCATACCCTGCCCTCAGCAGATTATGACGGTTTTTTTGCGGTAAAATTTATAAAAAACGACAAACCAACAAAAAAGTCTTAATTCGCCATGAAGTTCATGAAGGCCGTTAAAAGGGTTTACTTAAAAATAAATTCGCAGAGATGTGGTGTAAGGCGGGCATTTAGAGAAGTGATCTGATTGCCTGCAACCGCTGGCATAGCAGGGCTACGTTCCAGGATTACATAATTAAAAATCGCTTTTCTAAATGTTCGGATTGCGCCTTGGAATGTGAAATTATTTGTGAGTGAGCCCCCAACCCACTAAAGTGGGGAAAAACCTCAGGATTCTCAGGACTCTTTTCAGTACCCCCTTGAGGGGTGAAAATCCCTTAACAGTAGAGGCAAAGAATTTATATCAAAGAATTTTTATAACTACTCATGGGGTAAGCGCCTAAAGAGTGCAAACTAGAGTATTTGTAACTGGTCGGAGTCTGCGCTTACCTGCAGGGTGCAGGTAAGCGAAGACTCCGAATATGCGGTGCCCTGTGAGCAGTTACTTTTAAAAATTAATAGTTACTACTCAGGTAAAGATATGAAAATACCAGCTAAAGATTTAAGCAGGACCTCAGCAGGAAAAGTTTTACAGCAACTTGCCGAAAATCCCTTTAACCTTGCCGCTCCCGGACAACTGACAGCCGAACGAATCAAAAAATATCAATGCCGATGCCATGATTTCACCCTGCTTTACGCCACTCAGCGGGTAGATGAAGACACCCTTGCCGCTCTGCAGCATCTGGCCGATGAAGCTCAGGCAATTGAGCAGTTCATGATGATGAAAAAAGGAGCGATAATGAACCATATCGACGGCTGTGAATCGGAAAACCGTCAGGTTCTCCATACTGCCTGTCGCGATGTTTTTCGCAAAAATCCTACCGCGCCCGACGCAGCCATTCAGGCCCGCCGGGAACTGGAGCGGCTGCAAACCTTTCTTGACGAGCTGGATAATCGAAGATTAACCAATCAGCAGGGAAAAACTTTTACCGACATGATCCAGATAGGAATCGGCGGTTCGGATCTGGGACCTCGCGCCCTTTATCATGCTTTAGCGGTTTTTCGCAACCCGAAGCGAAATGTTCATTTCATTGCCAATGTCGACCCTGATGACGCGGCAACCGTTTTAAGTAATATCGATCTTTCCAGAACTCTGGTCAATGTAGTGTCTAAAAGCGGGACTACCCTGGAGACCCTGACCAATGAAGAACTGGTACGTCGGGCTTATTTTCAGGCCGGACTTGATCCCAGTCATCATTTTATCGCGGTTACCGGCAAAGACAGTCCCATGGATAACCCGGAAAAATATCTCCGTTCTTTTTATATGTATAATTATATCGGCGGACGATACAGTTCAACCTCCATGGTCGGCGGGGTCATGCTGGGCTTTGCCTTGGGATATGATAATTTTATTGAAATTATCAAGGGTGCGCATGACATGGATATGGCCGCAGAAGAAAAAGACATCAAAAAAAACATACCTCTGCTCATGGCCCTGCTCGGGGTCTGGAACCATAATTTTCTGGGCTGTGAAACCCTGGCGATCCTGCCTTACAGCCGGGCTCTTATCCGTTTTCCGGCCCATATCCAGCAATGTGACATGGAAAGTAACGGCAAAGCGCTTTCCCGTTTGGGCAAACCCCTGGACTATCAGTCAGGCCCGATAGTATGGGGCAAAGTGGGGACTAATGGTCAACATGCCTTTTATCAGCTTCTTCATCAGGGGACAACCATAGTCCCAATGGAATTTATCGGTTTTCGGCAAAACCAGCATGAGCAGGATATCGAGATAAAAGGCACTACTTCCCAGGAAAAGCTGTTGGCCAATCTGCTGGCTCAGTCCCTGGCTCTGGCCGTTGGCAGGCAGAGTGAAAATCTTAACCGGAAATTCCCCGGCAACCGGCCTAACCTGGTTCTAATGGCCGACAGGTTGACCCCCCGTACCATGGGGGGAATATTGGCCCTTTATGAGGCAAAAATAGTTTTTCAGGGTTTTCTCTGGAATATTAATTCCTTTGACCAGGAAGGGGTACAGCTCGGCAAACACCTGGCAAATCAACTGCTTGATCATTTCCTGAGAATACGCCAAGATGATAATTACCGGGCCGGGGACAGCGATAATCCAGGCTGGGCTCTGCTTGAGGCGGCTGATGTCACTGGTTTACCGTAATCGTTCACCAGCACCTCATCTTTGCCCATTTGAGCCTGCTTGAAGAACACCAGTATGCTGCGCAGGCACAGGTAAGCGAGGAACGAGACTCCGAATGAACAAATCTAAGGCACTGGTAAACGATTAGAGACTTAAATATTGCAA
>JANTGB010000185.1 GCA_024763115.1 Desulfobulbaceae bacterium
TACGCACCCTACGCTCAAGCAGACCTACAGTTCAACAGGCGATCATTGTTGAGCTGCCGGAGGCCTCTTTTTTCAAGCCGAGTCTTGGAAAAAAGCTTAGAGACTTAAATATTGTAATGATCAATATAGCCGGCAATAACTTCTCGTGCATCTTCCAATTCACGCTGAACCATTACGCTTTCAGATGGCCGCTGACACCAGGAGCTTTGTTTTTATTTTGTCGCCTTCTTTTCAGGGCTGAAATTATAAACCCGTCGGGAAACGGCAATTATCCCCTGAGGCCGGAATATCATCATTAAAACCATTGTGGCGCCGAAAAGCAGCATCCGGTAATCGCTGAAGGCCCGGAAATATTCAGGCAGGAGAATTAAAATGAGCGCGGCGATAATCACCCCGGCAATAGAGCCCATGCCGCCCAGCACGACAATGGAAAGAATAATGGCGGATTCAATAAAGGTAAAACTTGCCGGATTTATAAATGTTGTTTTCGCGGCAAAGACCACGCCCATCATCCCGGCCCAGGTGGCACCCAGGGCAAAGGCGGTAAGTTTTGTTCTGGTTTTATCAATTCCCATTGCCTGGCAGGCAATTTCATCCTCACGCAGGGCTATCCAGGCCCGGCCTATTCGGGAGTTCTGCAAACGGTTGACGACAAAAATGGTTAACAGGGTAAAGGCGATCATCAGGAAATAGATGTAGGTCGTTGATGTTGCAAGAGACATCTTAATTCCGAACAGGGATGGGCGGGAAATGTTGGCTATGCCGCTGGGGCCGAAGGAAAATTCATTCCAGTTTTCCAGGATCAGGCGGATAATTTCCCCGAAACCCAGGGTAACAATGGCCAGATAATCACCCCGCAGGCGGAGAACCGGAAACCCCAGCAATATACCAAACAGGCATCCGAGGCCGGCGCCGATGGGCAGCGCTGTCCAGAAGCCAAGGCCGAAATGATGGTTAAGCAGGGCATAGCTGTAGGCGCCCACCGCGTAAAAGGCCACATAGCCAAGATCAAGCAGACCGGCAAGACCGACGACGATATTAAGCCCCAGTCCCAGGACAACATAAATCAGGGCCGTGGTCATGATGTTGACCTGGTAGGAGGAAAAAACAAAGGGAAACAGGATAACCAGCAGACCGATAACCGGCGGCAGGAGGCGGCGAAGTCGGGAATCAAGAGAAAATCGCGGGTGATCGCTTTTACTCCTGGCCCTTGTTTCTTTGTTCCGCAGATAAGTCCGGCCGATCAGGGAAAGGATAAAACTTGCCCCGCCAACCAGGAAGAGATTTTTCCAGCGATAGGTAACAATATTTTCATAAGGGTTGACCCTGATAACCATGAGAGGAAAGGTCAGGAAGACAAACCACAGGGAAATAAAAATTGATTTTTTTATATGGTTTAAGCCGGTCATCTTTTTAAACTTTACTTGATTCAGTTCGGCCGAGAATACCGGCGGGACGGAAAATCAGGATCAGTACCAGCAGGGAAAAGGCGAAAACATCTTCATAATCGCTGGATATATAACCGGTGGCAAAGCTCTCGGTCCAGCCCAGGATAAAGCTGCCCAGCACTGCGCCGGGAATACTGCCGATCCCCCCCAAAACAGCAGCGGTAAAGGCCTTTATCCCGGCAATAAAACCGATATAAAAATTGATCTGGCCGATGTGAGAGGCGATCAGCACGCCGCCGATGGCTGCCAGGGATGAACCGATTATAAAGGTAATGGATATTATCTTGTTGATGTTGATTCCCACCAGCATGGCCATTTTTTGATCCTGGGCCGTGGCCCGCATGGCCTTGCCTATTCTGGTAAATTTAATCAGCACGGTAAGCCCGGCCATTGCCAGGGCGGTTACTGCGAAAATAACAATTTCCGAAGAACCGATTATATGGGCATAGGGTTCCATAAAGGCAAAATCGGGAATCAGGTTGGGAAAGGGGACAAAATCTGAAGTCTGGGCCAGGAGGACATAATTCTGGAGAAATATCGACATGCCGATAGCGCTGATCAGGGGCGAAAGGCGCGGGGCCGAACGCAGGGGCTTGTAGGCTATCTTTTCAACGGTAAAACCATAGGCGGCTGAATAAACAATGGCGGCCGCCATGGCCAGGGCCAGGATGGCAAAATCAGGCAACCCCGCCACTGTCAGAACGTCGGCAATAATCAGGGCGGTAAAGGCGCCGATCATGTAAATTTCACCATGGGCGAAATTAATCAGGCCGATAATGCCGTAAACCATTGTATAGCCCAGGGCAATAAGGGCGTAGATACTGCCCCTGGTCATACCGCCTAAAAAAAGTTCAAAAAAATAATCCATGGAAACAGGGTCTTACGGTCAGGGTTAAATAAACGGCTTGTAACTATTCAGCTAGGAGTGAAAAACTGCTCCAACCACCGACCTGTATGACGGCGTTTTGCTCCTGTTCAGAGGTAAGCGAACGAAGTGAGACTCCGGGTACTTTAGCTGTGTGTGATAAGGCCGGCGCGCATACTAAATGCTATGTAAGACAGACTTATCGCGTACATATGAAGCGCAGATGAACAGTTACAACGGCTTAAAAACAAGCATTTTAATAGTGAACATGACAACCTTTTATCCTACGGCAGAATCAAAGTCAAGAGGGGAGGGGTGTATAGATGGAGTTGAAGGCCATAGTTTAAAGGATATTAAGCTTGTCAAGTGGAGGAGGGGGCGGGATCGGGCCGGATACTTTCCTCGCCGAACTGTTCCTGTAATGCCCGGCGATATCTTTTAAAAATAGTATCTATTTTTTCCTTGTCCGGTGAAGGGGCTAACTCGAGATCAGTGCCCGCCATTTTTTCGCTGTCCAGGAAAAAATCAGCAAGTTTAAGCTGGTTAACCGGCCTGGCCGGGAGATAAAACTTCTGATCTTCCCCTGCCTGGACAATGTAGCCTAATTCCAGCAGACCGTTTATGCTCTCCCGCACCATATCACGGGCCAGATTAAGATCGGCGCTTATTGCCTCCAGTCCTTTTTCCTCTTTCCCTTCGCTGAAATAACGACAGATCAATGACAGGGTCAGCAGGCTCAATTTTTCCCTTGTCTGAAAATTAATTTTTTTCTCAAGGGTCAGTGGATGGAAATTTTTAACATTTTGACATGCCGCACAGACAATTGCTCCGCCAAGAACAATTATCCAGCTGATGTAAATCCAGAACATTAAAATCGGCACACTGGCAAAGGTTCCGTAAATTGCGTTATATCTGGCAACGCCCACCTGAAAATGAATAAATATTATCTGGCTTAACTGCCAGCCGATACCGGCAAAAAAGCCGGCGATCAGGGCCGGCCATAACCTTATTGTTGTATTGGGAATAAAAAGATAAAGTCCGGTCAGGATCAAAATACTTGTCAACCAGGGCAGGGAAAAGATAAAAAGCTTCATGGCTCCGGCCAGTAGACCTATTTCCAGAAGCTTCTGCACAAAAGTATGACTGCTGAGGGAAGTTGACAGGCCCAGGCTGAGGAAGAGCAGAATCGGGGCCAGAAGCAGCACGGAAAGATAATCACTGAACTTGCGAAAAATTGTTCTCGATTTTTTGACTGCGCATATCCGGTTAAATGATAATTCGATCTGACTGATCATGGAGATGGCAACATAAAGGATAAAAATAAGCCCGGTATATCCCAGGGCCGCCACATTAGTATTATCTACGTATTCGATAATTTTGGGAATAAGATTTCCGGCAATTCCGCCACCTACGGTATGCTCAAGTAAAAGCGGTTCAACCTTGTCGGCAATATTAAATCCCTTGGCCACGGAAAACACCAGGGCCAGCAGGGGAATAAGAGAAAAAACCACCTGGAAGGAAAGGGCCATGGCATGATTAATAATATCTTTTATAAAAGGTGAGTGGCCGATAATATAGCCTATTTTACAAATACGGAAAAATAGAACTCTATAATATGGCAAATCCTTTTCCCTGATCTGCCAGAGCTCAGTCCTGAAAAAATTATTTATATTTTTGTAATTCATGGGATTAGGGATTCCGGCTTTTTATTTCCTGGTTGTCAGGGTCCAAATGAACATCGAGCTGCGGGAAAGGAATGGAAATATCTTCATCCGCGAATTTTTTGTAAATATCCTTCAGGAGATTATGAGTTTCCAGACCTTTTTCCCGAGGATCATTTACCCATACCAATAATTCAAAGTCAACCGATGACGTACCGAATGCCCGCAGCCTGACCCTGGGGTCGGGATTTTTCGCCACATTGGGATTAGCAGATACAACAGAGAGAATAATTTTTTCGACATTATCAAGATCACTGCCATAGGCCACGCCCACCGGCACCCTGATCCGGAAACGAGACACAGGGGCACTTTCATTAATAATGGTTGAGGTGGCCAGGATGGAATTGGGAATAGTCACCATGATATCATCCCTGGTTTTAATCCGGGTGGAACGGATACCCACCTCCATAACCTCGCCCCGTTTGTCATTTTCTATTATGACATAATCACCCACTTTGAACGTCTGATCCATAAACAGGCTGACACCGCCGAAAAAATTGGCCAAGGTGTCCTTGGCAGCCATAGCCACGGCAATACCGGCAATTCCGGCTGAAGCAAACAGGGGGGTAAGGTTTACACTCCAAATTACCAGCAGCCAGTTGATTCCCGCAACAATTATGACGATTCTGACAACTTTTTTGGTCAACAGGGTGATATCTCTGCCGACTTTTTCCCGCCGTCTTGAATGAACAAGGGCGTGGTCAAAACTCAGGTTGATGACTTTGACTGCGGTAATTACCCAGAGGAGAAGAATAACGCTTTTTATTATTTCCGTTATTACATATAAGTAAGCAGGGAGATCGGCGTTAAGGGCCAGGGCATGTAATATGCCAATACAGAATACGCTCCAGTAGACCGGATTATGAAGAAGATCTATAAGTTGATTATCATAAGTTATCCTGGTCCTATCAGCTATTTTTCGTAATACCTTATTAATAAAAATATCCGAGATTTTTGCCAGGACGGCATAGATGATAACCAGAGCAGCCTGTTTAAAAAAAATAATGTCATTTAACAGGCTTATTTTATTTAAAATAAATTCCAGATTAATTGTCTTCGGGTTCATGTTTGCCTGATACTGATTTTATTAAAATTGTAAAAAGAGAGTAACTATTCAGGTAGGGGCGAAAAACTGCTTCAACCACCGATCTGTAACTGTTCAGTGGTAAGCGAACGAAGTGAGACTCCGTGTATTTTAGCTGTGCGTGATCAGGCCGGCGCAGCATACTAATGCTATGTAAGCCGGACTTATCACGTGCAGATGAAGCGCAGCTGAATAGTTACAAAAGAGAGACGTAATCATCATGAACGGTTACGATAATTTATGTTATATTAAAGTCAAGATAATCACAACCGGCCCTGGCAAATAATAGCAAGAGAT
>JANTGB010000186.1 GCA_024763115.1 Desulfobulbaceae bacterium
CCTATTATCCATTTCATTATAACTACTCACGGGGTAGGCACCTAATATTCGCCAACCTCCTTACTTGTAACTGTTTACAGGGTGCCGGTAAGCGACCGGAGGGAGACTCCGGGTAAGCGACCGGAGGGAGACTCCAGGTAAGCGACCAGAGGGAGACTCCAGGTAAGCGACCAGAGGGAGACTCCAGGTAAGCGACCGGAGGGAGACTCCAGGTAAGCGACCAGAGGGAGACTCCAGGTAAGCGACCAGAGGGAGACTCCGTTAGATTTTCGTCATCAGACCGGTGCCTCGTATCAGTCATACGTAAACCGGGCTGATGGCGGAAATATGCAGTGCCCGGTGGGCAGTTACAAAACAACTTTGCATTCCAAGGCGCAAATTAACAGTTAACACAAAAACCATAAAAGCAGGGGATGAACACAAGAATTAGGTAGAGGAGCAATCAGTCTTTTGCTTTAGGTGAGGAAATATTATCAACTTTTGCTTCAACACGCTTTATGAGGCCGGCATATTTTTCCTTACCGACAATTTTCTTAAACTGGGATCGATAATTACGCACCAGGCTTACACCTTCAATAATCACATCATAAACCAGCCATTTATCGCCTTTCAGTAACATTTTATAGCTGACCGGTATTTCTTTCCGCTCACTTTTTATAATAGTATAAACTACGGCCTTATTGCCCTTAATATTTTGTTTTTTAAAAAAAACCTCGGCCCCGGTATAATCCTCAAGCCGATTAATATATGTATGCTCCAGCAACTGGGAAAACTTTTCGACAAAATATTTTTTTTCTTCGTCTGTTCTTTTTTTCCAATTCCGCGCCAAAGTCCTTTTAGACATCTCTTCAAAATTAAAACGATGGGACACAACGGCTCTGATCAGAACTTTTTTTTCCGCCCATGATTCAGCCTTATTCAGCCGCTCATTATCAAGAATGGCCTGAACTTCCTCCACCGTTGCCTTCATCTGTGACATGGGGTCGCCGGGTAAAGCCGAAACACTATTCCCCGAAACAATAAATAAAATTATCGCACAGCAAAGCGACAAGCTATAAATAAAACTGGTTTTAACTGCATTTTCCAAATCGTTATACCCTGTTACGGTACTGAATTTATGATTAATTCAGAGAAACCTGTTTTACCATGAAGCGCATAAAGGAGATAAAGAAAAAGGTAAAATCAGCATGTTAACTTCATGTTCTTCCAGAACTTCATGGTGAATAAAAAATTTACAAAACTATCTGTTCACAACAAAAGCCTCGTGAAAACCACAGGAGATCATCTCCGCTTCGACAAGTTTTGCTGTGGCAAAGCCGCCATTTACCGGAACCTGCACTCCATAAAATGAATAATCGCCCCGATTATATTTTACCACGATTCCTTCCCTGTTTTTTTTCCGCAGATGTTTAACTGCTTCTCCGGCGGAATCAGAATCAACAAAGGCCCCAACCTGAATTGCGAATTGCTGCTTACTGAATTGACTGTTTTTATGCTTTTTTACTAACTTTTTTTCATCATTTTCACCAGAGGCGGCAATGGGACTATCCTGTTGATTGTTACTATTTTCTATTTTATTCCGCCGGTATTGAAGATAGGCATCCCGTAGAGCGACATAAGGATCAAAGGCCGATTCAATAAAGCTTTCATAATCACCTATTGCCAGCGAAGTATTATTTACCATGCGCCCGCCATAAGTTGCCACTCCGGCAGTATTATCTGAAAAATAAAGATATGCCAGAGGATTCAAATATGAATCACCGAGCATACCAACCGTGTCACGCAGAGTAGAGGGCCCGAAAAAAGGCCAGCAGATATAAAGGCCATTCCCGACCCCGTAAACGCCAAGGGTCTGGCCCAGATCCTCTTCATGCGGGTGTAAAGCAAATTTTTCACTGGCTGGATCAGCCATGCCAAGCACGCCCACAGTCGAATTGATGACAAAACGGGACAGCTCTATGCCGGAACCTTTAAAATCACCCTGAAGAAGATTATTTACCAACCGAACCGGCATTAATAAATTTTTAAACGCTCTTTTAATACTGGAGCGGATAACTTCGGGCACAGTTGCTCCATAGCCCCTGGCAACCGGCTTCAAGGCCCAGAAATACAATTTATCATTAAAATGAAAAAAAAACCGGTTAACAGGTTCAAGCGGATCACATGTTTCACAGATCTCCGGTTCATCATCAAAATAATCTTCATCATCCAGACTTACATCATCCGCCCAGGCGCAGGAAGGTACGGACAGCAAAGAAAAAGAAATTACAGTAACTCCGGCAAACAGAACAACAAAAAGGAAAAAGCAGAGATCAATTAACATTCTCTTAGAACAGGTCATGAAAATATTCTCCCAATAACTTTAAAAACATCTTAACATTACTTATAATCACCCACCAAGACAGTAATACTTACTAATTAAGTAATAATTAAATTATATGATGATCAATTTGAAACAAATTTTCAAGTTTAAAATAATACAGACCTCGTTAAATAATCGTAAAATTAATGCTGTCTTCCGGACATTCTGCTGTAAATTTGCCAGGATTCTTGTTCAAGATTCAAGGTTCAGAGTTTAGAGGATGCCGGTTATCTCAAGGGATACAGCTACTGTGAACCCTGAACGTTGAACCTTTTACCCCGGATCAACCATCCAATTTTAACCAAATTCCTTACTAGTAAAGAGTTTGCAGTCAATAACAAAAAGTTTTTTACGAGGTCTGTAATATCACTTAATTTACAGAAGAGAAGCCAGTCGATCACCTATCTTCTGTAAACGCCTGCCCACCACATGTACAACCTGCTTTAAAAATAATATTGCCAGGGACGGTTCCTCAGACATTAATTTATCAGCCATTTTCCTGGACAGAATCAACATCCTGCACTCCTCCATACTAATTACATTTGCCGTCCGCTTACTATTCCCCACCAGAAAAAATTCGCCGAACATCGCGCCCTGCTCCAGGATAGCAAGAAGAATATATTTCCCGGCAAAGGATGTTTCCTTTTTAACCGCCAGCTTACCGCTGACGAGAAAGCCCATGAAATCACCATATTTCCCCTGGACAATCAAATCAGTCTCCGCCGCAATACGCTGTTCCTTAAAATATGAACAAAAGGTCTGCCGTTCTTCAGCCGGCAGAAAAGGAAAAAGCACGGCCAGTTCATCCGTACTCAGGCTGCATTTATTTTTTGTCGACTGAGCCATCAGACATTACCAAACACATACTTGCTGATTAATTCTTCAAGATCAACAGCAGATTCCGTTTCCGTAATAAAATCTCCCTGTTTAAGGTAATCATCAGAGCCGCCCTGGCTTATCTTGACATATTTGTCGCCGATAATCCCTTGGGTTTTAATTGAGGCTATGGCATCATCAGTAACCTTGACATCCCTGGAAATTTCCATGACAATCTCGGCCTGATCATCTTTATTTAGAGATATCTGTGCCACCTTGCCGATATTCACCCCGGCCATTGCCACGTTTGCCCCCTTTTTCAGGCCGGAAATTTCATCAAAATCAGCTGTTATAGAATAATTATTTCCCTGGGAAAAAAAAGAAAATTCGCCAAACTGCACAGAGATATAAACAAACGCGGCAAAACCGGCAAGCAGGAAAAACCCCACAGTTAATTCAAGATTCATTTTTTTCATGATATTTTCTCCATCTCCTTACTGACATATATCTGCCCCATTGTCGTCTCAACAAAAGAGATAATCTCAGGATCAGCGCTGTGCTGTATTTCTTCGGGACTGGCAAAAGTAGTCATGTGGCCGTTATTTAAGAGAATTACCTGATCAGCCAGATTAAAAACCTTGGGGATGTCATGACTGACGATTATTGAGGTAAAACCATATTTCTTCTGGGTCTCAAAAAAGAGCCGGTATATCTCCATTGAGATTTTCGGGTCAAGCCCGGTCGTTGGTTCGTCAAAGAGCATTATCCTGGGCTGCAGCATCAAGGCCCGGGCCAGGCCGACCCTTTTCTTCATCCCGCCGCTCAGCTGGGCCGGATATTTATCACCGTGACCGGTTAAATCAAAACGGGCCAGCATCTCCTCCACCCGCTCCTTTATTTCCTGTCTCGACAATGAGGTTCTTTCCTCCAGCGGCAGGGCAACATTTTCAAAAACCGTTATGGAATCAAGCAGGGCCGCGCCCTGAAACAGGACACCAAACTCAGTTCTTATCCGGTTCAGTTCCCTTCTCCCCATGGCTGATATATCCTGACCATCAACCATAATCCGGCCGCTGTCAGGCTTCATCAGCCCCAGAATCAATTTCAGGGAAACACTCTTGCCCTGGCCGCTGCCCCCGGCGATAACTGTTGTCATTCCAGTAGGGAAATCGACATTAACCCGGTCAAGCACCACCTGTTTGCCGAATTTCTTGGTAACATCAATAAAACGGATAGCCGGCTCGCTCATAGCATCACCGCAGTAATCAGATAATCCCAGAGCAAAACGGAAATTGAGGCCATAACAACTGCCTGGGTCGTAATCCGGCTGACCGCCTCGGCCCCGAACCCGGCTCCTCTGATTTTGTGAACAAAATAACCGCGCCCGGTACAGATCCAGACAATAAGCAGGGCAAAAACAAAGGATTTAACTATGCCGAGATTTATATCAAGATTCACCACGCTCTGCTCAATACCGGAGGCATAAGCGCCGGGATTGACGCCAAGCAACCCTACTCCGACCAGATAACCGCCGGCAATACCGATTAAATTAAAAAAAAGAGTGAGGATGGGAACGGAAATCAGGGTGGCAAGTAATTTAGGGGTAATCAGGAAGCGGAAAGGATCAATGGCCATACATTCAAGGGCGTCGAGCTGTTCGGAATTACGCATTATGCCGATTTCAGCGCACATGGCGGAACCGGCTCGGCCCGTGACCATTAAAGCGGTAAGAACCGGGCCAAGCTCACGGATGAGGCTTAAGGCAACAGCAGAACCCAAGGCGCTTTTCGCCCCGAATTTACTGAGAGTGTAATATCCCTGGAGGCCGAGCACCATGCCGGTAAAGCCGCCGGTAAAGGCAATAACCCCAAAGGAGTTTACCCCTATCTCCCTGATCTGCCGCACTGTTTCCATAAAGCGGAAAGGGCGGGAAAAAATCCCGGCTAAAGCCTGAACCAGGAAAACACCCATTCGTCCAAGATCACGGAGCGCGTAGAGAGCTGAATCTCCCAGCTTTTCAATATATTTAAACACTTATCTCCCAAACGTATAAAGAGTGTAATAAAACCGTTCAAGCCTCTGGAAGGTAGTAAGCGTTCACCAGCACCTCATCTTTGCCCATTTGAGCCTGCTTGAATAGCACCAGTATGCTGCGCAGGCACAAATGAACGAATCTAAGGCACTG
>JANTGB010000187.1 GCA_024763115.1 Desulfobulbaceae bacterium
CAATAAATATATGCATCATGATTGCAGATTCAACTGCCCCGAAGGGGCCTCTTTTTTCAAGCCGAGTCTTGGAAAAAAGCTTAGGCGCTTACCCCATGAGTAGTTACCAGCTTAAAAAGTATAATGAGTAGTATGATGTTTTCAATTATCATCAACTCTAGCAGGCAAAAGTTAGGAGAATGTTTAATTTTTGTTTAAATTCCATAACGTTAAACGAGCCGGGCGGAGAATAGTCAGGCACCCTGAATTTTATTTTTTTGAAAAAAGGGGACGAAAAAAGGGGACGGATTTATTTAATTCCAACATAAGGACGAGCAAAACACTTTTTATCAACGATATTCAACCGGATTCATAGCAGGCAGCCATTTCATCCGAATATTTGCCGCCTTGGTTCCGGTAGACATAAAAAGGCGGCAGAATACTTAATTCCTCGCCCCCGTTTTTTATTGCTTCAACCAGAACCAGTTTGCCGGGAGAACCGGGATAGCTGTAAACTACTTGCAAACGTTTAGGTTCAAGTTTATGCAGAGATAATTCCGCCAGCAGGGCGGCGCAACGGGCAGCAGGATAAACCAGGGCAACCCGACCGCGATTTTTAACAATAAAGGAGGCGGCCCGCGCCACATCAGCAAGCCGGGCCCTGATTTCGTGTCTGGCAATGAGCTGCTCGTCTGTGGCGTTTTGCCGCCCGGTGCCGATTTTGCCATAAGGAGGATTACAGATAACCCGGGCAAAGGAGGCGGCAGGAATTATTTCTCTGATCCGGCATAAATCGCCCTGAACAATATCTATCTGTTTCTGAAAACTGTTCAGCTCAACATTTTTCCGGGCCAGCCCAGCCAGGTCGGGCTGAATTTCCAGCCCGGTGATTCTAACATCAGGGCGCAGAAAGGCGATAATCAAAGGAATTATTCCGCAACCTGTGCCGATATCACATATTTTTTCCTGAGTTCCGGGAGTAATAAAACGGGCCAGAAGAACGGCATCAAGGGAAAAACGATAACCATGACGATGCTGCAGACACTTAAGCCTGCCGGCAAACAGTGAATCATGGCTTACATCCTGATCATGATCCATTGTAACTACTCACGGGATACGCGTCCTAACTTCAGTATCCACCGTAATTGTAACTGCTTACAGGGTGCCGGGAGATTTTTACGATCAGGCCGGCGTAGCGTATTAGTTATACGTAAGCCGTTCTGATCGTGAAAAGATTCGGTGCCCTGTGAGTAGTTACGATCCATTAAACAGGTAACCGGTTCAATCACCAAACTTATTCAGCAGCAGTCCGGTAAGAATTTTCGGATAAAAATAGGTGGATTTATGGGGCATAACCAAATTCTGATCGGCAACCTTCTTAACCTGGTACACCGGGGTATTATTCATCAGGAAAAGAATCCGCTCACCTTCTGCGGCAGCAGCCTCCTTGACCGCCACATCAAGGGCAACATCAGGATCACTGTAATAGCGGATAAGCTCATTTTTTTCACATTGTTTATGATCAAGCCCCAGCAGGCTTTCCAGCACCAGATCAGACAATACTACTACATCAAGTTCTTTTATGGCAGCGGACATATCCCGGCCGATTTCATCCATGGCATTTTTCTTCATGGTCAGAAGAAAACAGCGATCCTCGCGGGGATGATAAAGACCAAGCGTGGTTAGTCCTTCTTTGTTTTCAGCCATGCGACTTAATGCTTCAGCTGTCAGCATTTCCCGACTGCCCGCCTTGATTTCGCTGACTTCAAAATGTGAAGTCAGTTTTTCGGTTATCTGTTCAGCACTTTCCCTGTCCGGCAAAGTAACCAGGCGATGGGTGGGCAGGACTGACAGGCCGGGATCTTCCATGGGACAGAGATACATCATAATCCGGTTCCAGGGCGTGTCGGCCTGCACTTTTTCCCCATTATCCCGCATTAATTTTCGAAAACGCAGAGCAGTGGTATAACGATGATGACCATCTGCAATATAAAGAGACTTGTCATGAAAAAAAATTGTCACCTCAGCTAAAATATCAGGATCAGTTACCGGCCAGATTCGATGCAGACAGCCATCTTGATCTTCCACAGAGTATAAAGGCGGATCGGCAGAGCCTTTTTCCAGGGATGTCATAACTTGAGAAAGTTTATCGGAATAGAGAGAAAATACCTGGCTGAACTGGGCCCGGCAGGTATCTAGGAGCCGCAGGCGATCAGAGGTTACGGCCCGAAAGGTCTTTTCATGAGGCTTGACGACACCCTCGGAAAATTCAGTTAATCCCACCAGGGAAACCAGTCCTTTCCTGGTAAATTTTTCCCCGGAAGGCAGGCTGTAATCAATAAAATAAAGATAAATAGTTGGGGCCTCATCCCGAATCAGAATTTTTTCCTCCTGCCACTTGTTGAATTTATTACAGGCATCCTGATATCGCTCATCCGAAATCTCATCACCTGCCTGCTTGGTGAGATCAAGCTGAATCATGTTACAGGGATTTTTTTCCATAAATGCCTGTTGTGATTCTTTGTCAATAACATCATAGGGCGGAGTTACGACATTTTCCATTCGGTCTATTTTTTCGGTATTAAAGCGCAAACCACGAAAGGGTTTTATTTCAGCCATATGTACAGGCTCCTCTTTTAAATCTGCCGACGGCAGCGTATTTAAATTACTGGTAACTATTCAGCTGCACTTCATCTGCACGCGATAAGTCTGTCTTACATAGCATTAGTATGCTGCGCCGGCCTTATCACGCACAGCTAAAGCACACGGAGTCTCTTACCTCTGAACAGTTTCGGATCGGTGGTAGGGACGATTTTTCGCCCCTACCTGAATAGTTACAAAACGATTTTCAGTTGTATCTATAATAGAAAAAGCCTAATATGCGGAAGGAAAAATTTCAAGTTTTCTTATAACTACTTCACCAGGTAAGGGCCTTAATTTCGTTACCCAGCTTAACCGTAACTGTTTACAGGATGCCTGAGATTTTTACGATTAGGCCGACGCAGCGTATTTGTCATATGTAAGCCGGATTAATCGTGGACACCGGTAAGCGAGCTTGCGAGACTCCGGATCTGGCGCCCTGTGAGCAGTTACAATATTACAAATAAAATAGATCAAGGAGAATTAAACATGTTTGATATTTTTATAAAAACCCATTTTTCCGCCGGTCATCATCTCCGCAACTATCCAGGCAACTGCGAGAAACCACACGGCCATAACTGGAGCGTCAAGGTAACGGTGCGGGCTGAAGAACTTGACAAGCTGGGCATGGGGATAGATTTTCGTACTGTCAAGGAAGCGGTAAAAAATGTGATGGATGACCTTGACCACTGCAATCTTAATGAGCACCCCGCCTTTCAGGATAAAAATCCTTCCTCGGAAAATATAGCTGTCTATATTTTTGCCGAACTTCGCCCGGCCCTGGACTTAAAAGCATGCAGGCTGTACAGCGTATGTGTCGGCGAAACCCCGAATACCGGGGTTGTTTACTATGGCGGCTGAAAGTTTTCTAGAAATATCCGAGCTTTTTTATTCCATTCAGGGGGAATCTTCCTTTGCCGGTTATCCTTGTGTTTTTATCCGTTTAAGCGGCTGCAATCTCAGTTGCGCCTATTGCGATACGAAATACTCATGGCAAGAACCGGGAAAATCTTACGGCGTAAATGATCTGTTCGATTTCGTTGATAAATATCCCTGCTCCCTGGTGGAAATCACTGGTGGAGAACCGCTTCTTCAACCAGCGGTTTATCTGCTGATGGATTGTCTGCTCAAGGCCGGGAAAACCGTTCTCATGGAGACGAACGGCAGTATAAATATACGGGATGTGCCGCCGGAAGTTATTAAAATAATGGACATCAAAACCCCTGACAGCGGCATGGTCGACAAAATTAATGCTGCTAACATGTCCTTACTCTCACCCCATGATGAAATAAAATTTGTTTTATGTTCCCGCCGTGATTATGACTGGGCGGTAAATTTTGTTAAAACTCATTTTATTACTCCGGATAGGGAAAATATGAAAACCAAATTCCCAATTATATTTTCACCTGTTGTTAAACAGCTTGAGCCCCGACGGCTTGCCCAATGGATTCTTGCCGACCGTTTGCCGGTACGTCTTCAACTTCAGTTACACACTATTATCTGGCCTGATCGTGATAGAGGGATGTGAGACCTAACTATTCAGCTGCGCTTCATCTACGTTCGATCAGGCTGTTTTACATAGCATTAGACAGAATTATTGATCGTCTTGTCAGATGTGCCTGCGTAGCATACTGGTGCTATTCAAACAGACAGGTAAGCGAGGAACGAGACTCCGAAATGGGCAAAGATGAGGTGCTGGTGAACGCTTACATTTCGTTAAGAAGGATTCATCTAATGTAACTACTCATGGGGTAAGCGCTATAACTTCGCTAACCCCTGTAATTGTAACTGGTTACAGGGTGCCGTAGATTTTTGTGATCAGGTCGGCGCAGCGTATTAGTCATACGTAAGCCGGACTGATCGCGGAAATATGCGGTACCCTGTGAGCAGTTACCATCTAATAAATAAAAAACAGAAAGTGAAAAATGAAAAGAAGGGAATGTAAATTATCAAAATAGATGAGACCATGGTGGCTCAGTTTTGATTAGCGTTGAAGAATTCGTTTTTGAGTTCTGAGAGTAAATGTTGTAGTATAGTAACTACTCATGGGGTAAGCGTCCTAACTTCGCTAACCCTTGTAATTGTAACTGGTTACAGGGTGCAGGTAAGCGCAGACTCCAACCAGTTACAAATACTGAGGTTAAAGCTCATTAGCCCAACTTTGTGACACAAAAAGACAAAATATTGTAATAACAACATGTTATGGAGTGTCAAAATGCTTTTATGGCACTACTTTTGTTATTTTTTTTGTGATTTTTACAATTTTGGAATTTTTTTTGAGTAGGCTATAAAATTTTAGCGTTGTCAAGCACCTTACATCATTTTATGGCACTACAAAAGGCATTTTCTGCATCATCAATTTGTAACCATTTGATATTATAAGCAATATATTTATAAAAACATATTTTCTAACAAAAAATCGGCTCCATTAATGGAGCAAAACTCACAAAGTTGGGTTAGCCGCTTACGGCCATTGTCTAAACAATTTTTTGTTTTGATTTTTGGTAACTTCTCCATATGTGGTGGCGGCACCCAAACCGTAGGTCTGCTAAAATTTGGACAATTTCTATCACGTCATTCCGGCATTTAGTCGGCCGGAGGTAAGCGAGGAACGAGACTCCGATCCAAAAAGCTGCTTAATGTCTATAGATTCCGGCCAACTACATGCCGGAATGACGAAGTGAGTGTCAAATTATG
>JANTGB010000188.1 GCA_024763115.1 Desulfobulbaceae bacterium
ACCTGGCGGACAAGATCAATAGTTGACAGCTCTTTTTCCACAATGCGGGTTACCTGGTCTTCAACGTCAACAGCCGATGATCCGGGCCAGGGGATAATAACAGCGATTACCGGATAGTTGGCATCAGGAAAAAGATTTAACGGCATGGACTTAAAGCCTATTATCCCGAAAGCTGCGGCAAGGAGAATAAAGGCCATCAGCAGGTGAGGATTGGCCAGGAAACGTTCAACAAAGGTCTTTTTATTTTTCATCGTAACTACTCGCCTGCCGCAATCGTAATCTTTTGTCCCTCTTTAAGACGGAGAAGAGCGCTTTCCTGGGCAGTTACCACCTCGGTATCAGTCTGCTCACATCCTTTAACGACGGCCCAGTCACTGCCTCGGTAAAGGAGAGTTACCGGGTTTATCTGGATAGTATTATCCGGAGATACGGTAAAAATCACGACCGAATCAACCTGTTCAAGTAAAGCCCGCAGGGGAACCCGCAGTCCAGTGTATTGTCGGGTTTGACAGCTGACGGCAATGGTTGAGCCGCCGGCCAGGGAAAATGGCCTGGAGGATATGTCAGCCTCGATAATACCCAGGGTGCCGGATTTTATGGCCGGATGAATACGGCTGACAGCAATCGTTATCGCTGCCGGGCCGGAGTCAGGTAGGGGAGGGAGCAGGGTAAGCCGGTCGCCTTTCTTTATCTGCGGCAGTTCGTGCTGGGGAATTTTGACTTCAACATAATAGCCGTTTTCAGGCGCTTCCAGGGCCAGAATGGTTTTGCCGGGCTGGGCCAGATCGCCGGGATCAAGCAGCCGGGCAGTAACAAAACCGGCAAACGGCGCGGTCAGCCTGGTATATGAAAGGTTGGTGCGGGCGGAATCAAGCTGTTTTTCCAGGGTTATTACTTCGGCCCGGGCCGTATCCCGGCGGCTGGTTGTAAGATCAAGACTCTCGCGGCTTATGGCCTTGGCCTGAAAAAGTTTTTTGTCCCGTTTATATATGGCCTGCTGGGTAGCCAGGACAGTGCGGGCCGCGTTAAGCCGGGCCTCAAGACCTGATACCTGGTCTGACTGTTCCCTGTCGTCAAGCAGAGCAAGAACCCGGCCCTTTTTAACCATGTCTCCCTCCCTGACGTTTACCTGGGTCAAATAGGCATTGATCCGGGCGGAAATATCAGCCGCTGTTTTGGGCCGCAGCGTCCCGAGAAATTTTTTGCTAGCGGTAAAGGTGCCATAATTAGCCCTGGCCACTGAAACTGCCGTCAGGGCCTGTTGGGGAGGCGGGACAGCTGCCAGCCGGGCCTTTTTCTTTTTGACTGTTATTATCCCGGCAGCGACAAGCAGGATGAGGCCCAGGATGATAAAGAGATTTTTACGCCCTGGTGTTGTTTTTTTACCGGTAGTCATTTTTCCTCCACTGAATCAACGTCTGTCCTGTCGGCAAATCCTGAATCAATAGTGCCGCAGGCTAACAGATATTCCACTTTTGCGTTATGGTAATCATAAAGGGCGGCCAGGGTTGCGGCCTCTGCCTGAGACCAGGAAGACTGGGCCAGCAGGCTGTCGGTAATCGTGCCTGCCCCGGTGCGGTATTTGAGATCTTCTATCCGCCAGGTTTCTTTTGCCGTGCTTAGCGCTGTCTCTGCCACCTGATAGCGTTTGCCGGTTTCCCGCAGGCGGGAAATAGCGTTTTTTACCTGAGTCATTGCTTGAAGTCTTGTCTGGCGCAGATGTTCTCCGGCGGCAAGGGCCTTTGCTCTGGCCTGCTGAACCCGGGCCGTAATCGTTCCGCCGCTGAAAAGATTTAAGGACATCCGCACCCCGCCGCTCCAGACCTCTTCATCATTATTTACGCCGCTTCCCGCCCGTCTGCCGTAATCACCAACCAGATTTACTGACGGCAGGTTGTAGCCGTTAAGATATTTTACCTCGATATCAGCAAGCTTTACTTCCTGCAGGGCTTTTCTGATATCCGGACGCCGGGAGATATCCGCTTCCCCTCGAGCATCGGCAGCCGGGAGAAAGCCAGGGTCGGGCAGGGAGAGAGTCCCGCTGATCTCCGGCTGCCATGCTGGTTCACGGCCAATGAACCGGGCCAGAAGCTGCCTTGCTCTGACACATTCTTCCCGGGCCGTTACCAGGGCCTGTTCCTGCTCTGCTACCTGGGTTTCAATCCGCATAAGTTCAACCGGCGCTACCCGGCCGACAGCAAGACGTTCTTTTGCGTCATTTCTGGCTTTTTCCAGGGCGTAAAGGGTATTTTTGCGGCTGAGGACAAGTTTTTCCAGATAAAGAATGCGGTTAAAAATATTAGTAATATCGGCAATAAGTTCCTGGCTGGTCAGATGCAGCGTTTCTGCTGATATTGCCTCTGAAATTTTTTCGGATGACAGTCTGGTCCAGTTCCGGCCGCCTTCAAACAGGGGGATTTTCATTGTCATTCCCAGGCTGTAATGATCACGGCTGAAGGCCGGGGCCGGGCCGCCGAACTCCTTTATGGGAACTATCACGGTCGGATCGCTTAAGCGGGTATAACCGGCATAGGAATCAAGCTGGGGGAAAAGTTGACCACGGGCAGCCTTTGTCCCCAGGCTTGAGGCCTGCAGGTTAAACCGGCTGGAAGCAAGCAAAGGACTCTGCTTCAGCCCTGTTTTGATCGCCTCTTTAAGGGTGAGAAGGGTCTCAGCGGCCGGACATGGTGAAGCGGTTAAAATCAGGATGGTTATCAGCAGGGATGAAAATAGTTTTGCCGGACATCGCGGCGGTGTGGGATAATTTTTGTCCATTTCGGCCGAATCCTCTTTAATTGATGGCAGTCGTACTCTTATTTCCGGCATTTTCCATCACCGGAAATGTTATGACGGTCAATATTATCAAGGCGTTTTATGAGCTGTTGACATTCAATGTCAGCCAGGGCCTGTTCCAGGACAATATCCAGCAGCCCCCTGCATGTCGCATCAGCGGAGGCAAGAGAATATATAATCCAGGTTCCCTGCCGTTTTCGACTGACAAAACCCGCTTCTTCCAACTGATTAAGATGCCTGGAAACCGTGGGTTGGGCCAGGCCGACAGCACAGGTCAACTCACATACGCATAAGGGTTTTATGGTAAGCAGAGCCAGCAGCTTTATCCTGGTTGGATCAGCCAGGGCCTTGATTTTTTTTACCGTAAATTTAAGAGATGCAGTGTTCACGTTCTCTGCATATAGCTATA
This sequence comes from Desulfobulbaceae bacterium, assembly GCA_024763115.1. Taxonomy (GTDB): domain Bacteria; phylum Desulfobacterota; class Desulfobulbia; order Desulfobulbales; family SURF-16; genus JANTFJ01. The sequence continues at coordinate 3,203 of JANTGB010000188.1, forward strand.
TAGCTATATTGTCAAGAAAAAATATTTATTAATCGTAACTACTCTCCGGACAGGCGGCTTTAATTCCGCTAACCACCGTAATTGTACGAATACCGCTTTAAGTGAACTCTATGCTTTGGAAAGTCAACCATTAATGTAACTGCTCACAGAAGTCTGTTAGCAGTTACAACAATAAACAAACAAATTTCTAATAAAGTTATAACAAGAAGCTAAATATCAACCTGTAGATTGAAATGAATTTGGAAGGACTTGCGACCACGGGAGGTCAGACGTGGCTAAAACGAAGAGGGAAGCAGTCTCAGGGAAGCAGTCTCTCAATTAAACCTGTGCCGAAGGTCCGAAGCCCCTTCCGTATTATAAGGAAAAAACGGGATACATCTCAAGCAAGGAATTGCAAAAAAGCAGTTCATCAAAAAGTGAGGACTTGAAATGAAGATTAAAAAGACAGCTAAAAAAAATCTGGGGGCCATGGTAATGGCCGGGGCCATTATGTTTTCAGCAACAGTGGCCGGTGCCGGCACGCCGAAGTACGTGTTTTTCTTTCTGGGCGACGGCATGTCCAACTCCCAGATACAGGCGACCGAGGCCTATATGACCCAGGCCAACGGGGGATCAGCCCATGAGGCCGCTGATCTGCTCAGACCGGAAAATCGTCTGAACATGAGCAAAATGCCGGTGATCGGGATGCAGACCACCTACGACGTTCACTCCCTGATGCCCGACTCCGCCTCTTCAGCCACTGCCTTTGCCTGTGGCCTTAAAACCCAGAGCGGTACCGTCGGCATGGATGACAGCAAAACCGTGAGCTACAAGAGCATCGCCCAGCTCGCCCACGAGGCCGGCAAAAAGGTCGGCGTTATCAGCAGCGTCTCCCTGGATCATGCCACTCCGGCGGCCTATTACGCCAGCGTGCCCAGCCGCGGTAATTATGGCGACATTGATACTCAGCTGGTCGGATCCGGTTATGAATTCTTCGGCGGCGGCGGCCTGAAGGTCATGGATCCCGATGAACTCGACGACTATGGCTATGAACTCCTCAACGACCGCGAATCCATCATGGGACTCAAGGATGCCCCCAGAGACAAAGTAGTCTGTATCAATCCCTGGCTCCAGAACTCCCAGGCCATGCCCTATGCCATCGACAGGCCTGAGACCAACGTGTCCCTGGCTGAGATGACTGAGGTGGCCATTGCCAATTTAAAGGGAGACCAGGGCTTCTTCATCATGGTTGAAGGCGGTAAAATCGATTGGGCCTGCCATGCCAACGATGCCGGAGCCACCATCGGCGACATGCAGGCCTTTGACAACGCAGTGGGCGTGGCCTTGGACTTTTACAAGCAACATCCCTTTAATACCCTGATCGTGGTAACCGGCGATCACGAGACCGGCGGTATGTCCATCGGTCACGCCACCACCGCCTATTCCGCCCACTATGAACGTCTTTTGGGTCAGACCAGCAGCTTCACCTATTTCGATGCCAACCAGTGGGCTGAACACAAGGCTGCATATGCTGCCACCACAGACTGCTCCACTCCAGACACATTGGCCGGCAACGCTGATATGCTGGGATTGATGGAAAGCGTATTCGACTTGAACTGGACCGATCTTAACGAGTACCAGAAGGAAAAACTGGAAGACGCCTATGATAAGTCTCTTTGTGGCAATAACGACAACAGTAATGCCGAGAACGGGCTTCTCTACGGAAACTATAATCCCATTACCGTCACCATCACCCATATCCTCAACGAGCAGGCGAGCATCGGCTGGACCTCTTATTCCCACACCGGCGTTCCAGTGCCGGTCTTTGCCCAAGGCGTATATAAGAGATTGTTTGCCGGTTTTTATGATAATACCGATATTGCCAAGAAAATGGCCAGAGCCATGAGCCTTGGTACCGTACCAGCCATGAAATAAACTAACACCTTAGGGCTCACTCAAAAATAACTTCGCATTCTAAGGCGCAATCTGAACATTTAGAAAACGATCTGCAATTATGTAATCCAGAGGCGTAGCCCTGCTACGCCTGCGGTTGCATGCAATTAGATCACTTCTCTAAATGTCCATATTACACCTTATCTCTACTAATTTATTTTT
>JANTGB010000189.1 GCA_024763115.1 Desulfobulbaceae bacterium
CCCTAACCCACTAAAGTGGAAGAAAACCTCAGGGTTCTTAGGACTCTTTTCAGTGCCCCCTTGAGGGGTGAAAGTCCCTTAACGGTAGAGGCAAGTTGTTTATTTCAAAGAAAGTTTTCAATTTCTTGCCATAAAAAACACGAAAATTAATTCTAAGGGACTAAGTAATTTGCCGCTTCCCGCAGATTTTTTAATGCCCCAGTAACCGGCCCTGGTTGCCGTCCGTGTTGCTCACCCCTTTGTTGAGTACGATTTTGCCGCCTTCAGCCACGCCGCTGTCATAACTGTCCCGGTAGATTATCGCTCTTTGAGAAGAAGAGCTGTAAAGCCGGGGAAAGCGCCCGGCGACAAAATTTTCCAGATGCTGATCGTCAGCCACTACCAGGGCGCTGGTATTTGCTGAGGAATGATTATAAACCGAATTTTTTTTCAGGATTTGGTTCTGTTGTTCCAGCTTGTCGTAAAAACCGGCCAGCACCCCGGAATAATAGCTGTTTTTGGCCCTGATACCATTACCCTGAAATTTGTTTCGATTAAGGCGCCACAATTCTTTCAGCTTGTTTTCCAGGAAGTAATAGACATACTCCGCTACCTCGACATTTTCTTTGCGGCCCAGAATTTCCATAACCTTATGTTCAGTATCAAGCAGGGGATCGTAAAGGGATGAGTAAATAATCCTGACATAAAAAAATTGATGAAGAATCCGGCAGATCTGCCGCTGGTAACGCTCGGTTCTTTTCTTTTTATGATTAATTATCAGATAGTTGTAGCCCTGGTTACTGTCTTCTTCAATCCGGCTCAGGTTATATTTGTCCATCAGTTCACCGGCCTTGGTCATGGCCAGGTTGGCCTCATGCTCGTTAGCTGACTGGGCCAGGGCCAGGAGCTTACTGATTTTCTTGATAAAACGGCGGCCCTGATCGGTTTGCCGGTCACTTGTTTCCGCAGAAACAAAACCATTCGGCAGATCACCTGCGGCTGAGCGAAACTGCTGATCAAGGCCAAGCAGATCACAGGCCCGGTGAAAATTACTTCCATGCCCGCCGGTATCATCGAAAAATATTTCCGAGCAAACCTGGTGAGCCGTTTCATGCTTTAATATTTGAATTACAATATCCCAGGAAAAATTTTCAATGAGCACGGAACTGATCCTGATAATCCTTTGCCTGGAATCCCAGGAGCCATAACGATTTTCAGCTCGGTTAATTTCAAACAGAGGCAGACGCATGTTCAGCCTGTATCTCCAGTTTATATCCTCAAATTCCCGTTGCAGCTGACGACCCCAGATACTGAATAAGTCTGTATTATATTTAGAATAAACCATGACAAATCAGAATGTTACCAAAAAATAAAACAAAAAATTGTTTATTCAACGGCTTTAATCGTTTAAAATTTTAAATTTTTTAGACTACCCTTTATTATGAACATAAACATGAACATGAACAATAAAAAAAACCTGGATAAAAATCCAGGTTTTTTATTACCATGCTCAGCAGTCTGATATTATTTTTGTCCGGCCTGTAAAGCCCGTTCCATAATGTCATAGGTGCGCGACACCATGGTACGCGGTTCAACAAGCAGGCCGGCCTGAATCATGGCATTATCATAAATCTGCTCAACCATGCTGCGGGCAAATTCTTCATCCTTGATCCGCATGTCGGCAATTCCGCTGATCAACTTATGAGCCATGTTTACTTCCATATTTTTGGCACTAATGGGATGATCCTGATTAGTGGCCCGCATGATTCTTTCCATGCTGCTGGTCATGTAACCATCAGGATTGACAATCATGGCCGGACTGTCAACCAGGCGCTCCGATTTGTTCACTTCCTTGACCTTGTCACCCAGCACCTCTTTCATCCACTTGAGCAGGGATTCGGCAACAGGTTTATCCAGCTCTTTTGCTTCTTCTTTTTTGTCCTCTGTTTCCTTGCCGGTTTCAGGTAGCTTGAGATCCGCCCGGTCGGCGGAAAGCAATTTTTTGCCGTCAAACTCGCCCAGATGACTGAAAACAAAATCGTCAATAGGCTCCATGGCATAGAGTATTTCCAGGTCATGCTGTTTAAAAGCCTCAAGATAAGGGCCGCTTTCCAGGGCCTCGCGGCTTGGCCCGTTGATATAGTATATTTCCTTTTGGCTGTCCGTCATACGTTCTACATACTCTTCCAGGGAGATCAGCTTGCCCGGCTCCGACCTGGAAGACTCAAAACGGAGCAGTTTGGCAATGGCATCCCGATGGGTAAAATCCTGGGTTACGCCCTCTTTCAGGTAAATACCGAAAGTTTTCCAGAATTTTTCATATTTTTCCGTGTCATTTTCGGCAGTCTCAGCCAGAAATTTTAAAAAGCGGCTGGTAATCACCTTTTTGAGCTTGGTGACCAGCATATTGTCCTGCAGGGCCTGGCGGGAAATATTCAGGGGCAGATCCTCGCTGTCCACCACGCCTTTTAAGAAGCGCAGCCAGTCCGGCAGGATATTCTCACTGTGCTGATCTATCAAAACTTTCTGACAATAGAGACTTACTCCCGGATCCTGGCGGCCGAAACCGAGAACTTCAAAATTTTCCCGGGGCACGAAAAGCAGGGCCTTAATTGCCAGGGGAGCGTCAGCACTGAAATGGAGGCGAAGCAGAGGGTCGTCCGCTGCCGTGGCAATAAATTTATAAAATTCCGTGTACTCTTCTTCGCTAATCTCATTCTGCGACCGAACCCAGATCGCCTGCACCGTATTAATCTCTTCGCCTTTAACCTTGATCGGGAAAGGCACAAAGTTAGAATACTGTTCAATTATATTTTTAATGGTATATTCATCGGCGTATTTGTGACTTTCATCATTCAGCTCAATAATAATTTTGGTGCCGCGATGAAGCCCCTCGGCCGCAGAAATGGTATATGAACCAGCTCCGTCTGATGACCATTCCCAGCCCTCTTCATCATTTTTATAGGAACGGGACAGCACCCTTACTTTTTTACCCACCATAAAAGCAGCGTAAAAACCAACGCCGAACTGACCGATAAGATTAACATCTTTTCTGTCAGTCTCGTTCATGGCCGCAAAGAAATTTTTGGAACCGGAATGGGCAATGGTGCCGAGATTTTCCACCAGTTCTTCCCTGGTCATGCCGATGCCGGAGTCAGTGATGGTCAGGGTATGTTCCTTGTCATCAAAATTTATGTTTATTTCCAGGGAAGCGTCAGGATCAAAGACATCATCATCAAGTAATTGCTGATGGCGGAATTTTTCCAGGGCGTCCGCTGAATTGGAAATAAGTTCCCGGAGAAAAATATCCCGTTCCGTGTAAAGCGAATGGATTACAATATCAAGTAATTGTTTAACTTCCGCCTGGAATTCATTGGTTTCTATTTGTGCGCTCATATAAATTTACCTCGTTAATTTTATAAAAAATAGTTTGTTAACTACTCACCGGGTGCGCTATGTAAGACAGCCTGGCCGGGCAGAGCTTAAGAGCAGCTGAATAGTTGTCATAATAGTTTGACGCAGCTTAAATATCAGGGGAAAAATAAGCATGAAAATTCAACTGTCAAGCCGAAAAGGTTTTGCAGGCACGCAAACCCGCAACTCTCCTGTTTTTCCGTTGACAGTGGATAAGTTGCACTGGTATGTTTACATGCTTTACTGAGTACCGACCTGTTAACTAATGATCGCCTGCAGGCGAACTGAAATTTAAAAATTAAAACGAAAAATTGTTTATACTATGGCCTTAAGCGCCTGAACAGGATAACAATATGAGTATCAGAGAAGACGCGATTAATAAAAAAATTACCCCTGTTTTTGAAAAATGCGCTGAACGGGAAGCAATAGAGATTGACAAGCTTATGGCCGGGGTTGCCCGGGGTGTTATTGCCGTTCCTAAAAACAAAAATCATGATTTTGCTGATATCATGGCCGTGGGACAGGGACTGAGCACCAAGGTAAACGCCAATATCGGCGCCTCAAAAGACCTGCCCGGCCTGCAGCAGGAACTGGAAAAACTTTGTGTGGCATTAAGGGCCGGAACAGATACGGTAATGGATCTCAGCATGGGCCGGGATCTTAATGAAATCAGGCAGGGAATCCTGGAGCGTTGTCCCGTGCCCCTGGGCACAGTGCCGGTTTATCAGACTGTTGCCGAGGTTGTGGAAGAAAAAGGGCGGGCAATCGGCGAGGTTACGGTAACCCAGCTCCTTGACACCATTCGGCAACAGGCCGAAGACGGGGTGGATTTCATGACCATTCACTGCGGCCTGACCCGTGACTCCCTGACCCGGATAAAAAATCATAAACGGCTGATGGGCGTGGTCAGCCGGGGCGGTTCCTTTACTATTGAATGGATGAGTCATAACAATAAGGAAAATCCGTTTTATGAACATTATGATGAACTGCTGGCTATTTTAAAAGAACATGAGGTGACCATCAGCCTGGGCGACGGTCTCCGTCCCGGATGTCTGGCCGACGCCACCGACCGCGGCCAGATTCAGGAGCTTATTCATCTTGGCGAACTGACCCGGCGGGCCTGGGATGCCGGAGTCCAGGTAATAATTGAAGGCCCTGGTCACATGCCGCTTGATCAGATCAAGGCCAATATGCTGCTGCAGAAACGTCTCTGTCACGGCGCGCCTTTTTATGTGCTTGGGCCGCTGGTTACCGATATTGCTCCCGGATATGACCATATAACCGGAGCAATCGGCGGGGCAATCGCCGCCTCGGCCGGGGCTGATTATCTCTGCTATGTTACTCCGGCGGAACATCTGAAGCTGCCCAATCCTCAGGATGTCCGGGATGGGGTTGTCGCCTCCCGTATTGCCGCCCATGCCGCTGACATCGTCAAAGGGGTGCCCGGCGCCCTGGACAAGGATATTGCCATGGCCGAATGCCGCAACGGCCTGGACTGGAAGGGCCAGATTGAACTGTCCCTTGATCCCGACAAGGCCAGACAATACCGGGAGGAGGGGAATTCCTATACCGGCGATGCCTGCAGCATGTGCGGCTCTTACTGCGCCATCAAGGTTTATAAAAAGGCTACGGCCGAAAAATAAATAAGTCTGTTGATTTAACAGGATTTTTGTTCGGGATCAGGGTATACGATATTTTTTTGACAAAATAGCAAAAATTGTTGAAAATAAAAATGCCTGACAATAATTAATTTTTATTCGGCTGGGCAGATTGAATAAATCGGCAGACATAATTGTAAATGTTCGGCTAGCACCCCACCTTCGCCCGTTTCGGCGTGATTCACATAGTATACTATAGTGAACACGCCGAAACGAACAAATCCGGGGCACTA
>JANTGB010000190.1 GCA_024763115.1 Desulfobulbaceae bacterium
GCGCCGACCTGATCACGAAAATCTACGGCACCCTGTAACCAGTTACAATTACAGGGGTTAGCGAAGTTATAGCGCTTACCCCATGAGTAGTTACCCATTTGTGAAGACTCCCTCTTTAGTCGGCTTTTATGCTGATCCTGGGCAGATTAAGACGACAGGAAGCAAAATCAAGTTCTTCTTTTTGTTTTTCAGCATGTAAAATCAGAGAAATTCGTTTCAGCTTTTTACCATTGTCTAGTAGTCCGGCCCCGGCCAGTTCCATAATATGGGAAAAATCGGCAAATTCGGTAAAATCACCTTTGCCGACCATGCCATTGGCTGGTGGTGACATTATTTTGTCTTTCAGCCATTTTTCGAGATCAGCCAGGCGGGCTTCTTCCATGCTGAGCACAGGGCCGTTTTCTTTTTTCTTCGGCTTGATATAGGCTCGGATAATTTTTTCTTTTCTGCTGATGCGTTTGGCAGGGAGGGGCGGGTCGGCTTTTTCCAGGCTGTCCCAGTAGTTTTTATCAAAATATCCCTGGCCGCAGGAAAAGAGTTTTTCGAAAAAATGCAGGGGAACAACAGATTCATCAAGATCGGCAATTTCTCTGATTCTATCGCGTATATCTTCCAGGCGATGATTTTTACGTTCAAGCTCCTGTAGATGGCTACGCATCTTTTGCCATACCTGCAGGGAGGCTTCATTTATGCGCTGCAGCAAATGATCAAGTCCGCCCTGATCAGCAAAGAAGCGATCCAGTCTGCCCGGAATTGCCTGACCTGATGCCTCCCGGCGCACTTGCAGAAGGTGGGGGGCGCGATGCCGTTCTTTTTCCATTACATTAAAGGCAAAATGCAGTTTGTCCTGCATATTGTTTTTTTGCAGGCGGGAAAGCAGGGGGATTATTTCCCGGCGAAGAGCAAATGCCTGTTTGAGAAAAATCTGTACGTAGTTATCAAGCTCGCCGAGGATAACACGAACCTCACCGGCTTCGTAGCGTCGCAGTAAAAAGGCCATGAGTCGGCCATTTAAGTTGATTAATCCTTCTGTGGTAGACAGGCAGAGATCATCTGCCTTGCCAAGCTGAAAGATAATACGTCGGGCCCTGTCTTCCTGGTTTTCAGCTTTAAGGCGTAGTCCGTGTAGTAAGCGGAGTAGTTCACTGAGAGTGCCGCTGATATCGCCAAGCAAATCCCGGGCATCATTGCTTCGCTCTTCCAGGTCATCCTGTAATCTTTCTTCCAGCCAGCGCAACAGGCTTGCCGCTTCGTCACTGAGACGAAAGCGAAATTTTCGTTTGCGATTATCACGATAGCCGCGCAGTCGTTGTTTTTCTATTCTCGATGTAACAAGATGCCACTCTTCCAGTTGGGCAAGATCTGACCTGAAACGGTCTTGGGAATATTCGGAATTGTCCGGTTTTTCAAGAGGGGGCTCCACTGCCGCATAAATATCTTCGTATAATGGTTCAAGTTCATGATTTCGTTTAAACAGCAGCATGCGATAGAGAATCGTTATATAAAAGGAGGCACGTTCAGTGCTGAATAAATTACCGAGATCGGCATTACGACGTTCAATCAGACAAGCTGCCATTCCCTGTTCAAAAGCGGCAAGGGGGTTGTCTGAAAAAAGGATTTGCAGCTGATCTGTTGCGGAGGATGTCATTGTTTTATTGTAACTACTCATGGGGTAAGCGTCTTAATTTCGCTAAGGGCTTACGCAAAAATAAATTAGTGGAGATAAGATTCGTAATACGGACATTTAGAGAAGTGATCCAAATGCATTCAACCGTTTATTATTATTTTTTTCCCGGCTGTCAACGCCATGGAACCCTGGAAAACAAAAAGGCAAGGGGAATTACCTCAAGCCGGCCGGCCAGCATTCCGATTATATAAGTTAATTTGATTATCCAGTGCAGAGAGGCCATCTTGGCAACGGAAAAATAAAAGGGCCCCATATTGCCCATGGCCGAAGCCATACCGGAAAAAGACTGCCAGGCATCAAGATCGGAAAAAACAGCAGTAATTACCGCGCCTGTGCCGATCAGGATAAGCCAGATCCAGAACAGGGAGGCAATCCTCTCCAGTTCCCGATCCGGGATAATTTTTCCGGCCGTCACCACCGGGATAACGGCCCGGCCCGGCCGCCATATCCGTTTTATCTGGGCCTGAAAAGCTTTTGCCAGAATAGCAAAACGGAGAACCTTGATCCCTCCGGCCGTGGAACCGACACAGCCGCCAACTACCATTATCATCATAAAAATCTGTTTACTTACCGCGTGAAAGAACGAGGTGTTGATATCCACAGTCAGGTAGCCGGTACTGGTCAGCAGGGAAGATACCTGAAAAAGAGCAGCTCGAAAAACATCTTGAAAATCAGTCGACATTTCCGCAAAACTTAAATTCATCCGTTGAAAATGGTCAAAACAGATAAGAGCCACAGCGCCTGTCAATATTCCCCAATACCACTTCATTTCAAAATCGGTAAATATTGACAATACATTGCCGGTGAGCGCTTTGTAATGAACCAGAAAATTCGTGCCGCCGGCCAGCATTATCAATACAACCGCGTATTCGATAAAAACAGCATGAGGATAGGAGTGGGCCGCATAAAATGCCAGGCTTTCATCATGAGTTGAAAAACCGCCGGTGGAGATGCAGGTAAATGAATGATTAACCGCGTCAAAAATATCCATACCGCCGAGCCGGAAAAGGACAAAGGATAAGACCGTAAAAAATGAATAAATGGCCCAGAGAATTTTCAGGGTGTTGAAAATACCGGGAACCGGCCGGGAGGTACTGATCTTGTGACCCTCGGCACTGAACAGGGCGGCAGCCGCGCTTCCGCCCCGAAAACTGACGGCCAGAAAAAAGGTCAGTATGCCAAGCCCTCCCAGCCACTGGGTCAAGGAACGCCAGAACAGGATACTGCGCGGCATGGTGTCAAGCCCGGTAAAAACTGTTATGCCGGTGGTGGTAAAACCGCTTACCGATTCAAAAAAGGCATCAATAAATGACTTGTCCAGGCCTGTCATAAAGGGAAAGGCGCCGGCAACGCCGCACAACAGCCAACCCAGCGCAGTAATAAACATTGCCCCTTTTATTGAAGGAACCCGAAATGATATATTTTTTTTAATGACCAGTCCCACCAGAAAACAGGCTGCTGCCGGATAAATAAAAACAGTGGCGTCAATCAGGGCCGAATGTTTATCATATATCCAGTAGGGGATAAGCGGCAACAGCAGCAAAAGACCAAGAACGGCAAGCAGCGCCCCAAGATAATTGAGGATATAAAGCTGTTCCTGAAAAATTGTTTTTCTTCCGCCTTTTTTCATATCCTGTTTTTGCTGTTGGGAGTCAACTTTATTGTCCTCTGACAGGTGTAAGTGCCTTAACAGTAAAGGCAGACAGCGAAAATAATGCTTGACAACTTCCTCCGTGCTCGCTACTCCACGGGGAAAGTTAATCTTCATAAGTCCGGAAAAAGTCTTAGTATGGCATCTCCGTCCCTGGTCGAAACGGAACCGATCAGTTCAAAATGATCTATATCCAACCGCACCTCTGTGATTTCGTCAAGCACAAAACTCGGCAATATAATTTCTATTTTTTCTAACCCACTAAAGCGGAAGAAACCATCAGGGCTCTTAGGATAAGTGCCTTGGTGCCGGACATAACTACCTTATTCCATAAGGGCTTTCTGAGTTTCTTGTTTTTTATTACAGCTTTTCTGGAGTAAGGCATTAATATTGAATTCCTGATAATATCCTTATTGTCTGCGGGCAGCCGTGACATCTATGACCCGTACCATAACATCCTCCTTTGTCCGCAGTAACCATGCTGACTATTATAGTTGTTATGGTTGTTAAATCAATATCATTTCTTTTGGAATTATCCTCGGAAGGTCATGAAGGGCGAAGAACATTTAAGCTCAGGGGCAAGTGAAAATTCAGAATTCTTGATTCCGTAAATCAAGATATTCTATGTCTACCCTTTTTTTGCGTTTTCCGTTAAGAACTCACTTGAGTGGCTGGGGGTTCCCGCTCAAGTGCCGGGAGTTTTGCGGGTTACTCCAATCCTTAACCTGGACGAATAAAGGTAATTTAATCTTTTTTGACAGGTTGTCTTTTCTCCATTTTTCATCATTGACAAAAAATATATTTCCGCTTCTTACCATTCTGCGCATGGCCAAATGTTTCCCGGACAATTCTTGCAATGGAATAACAATTACATATTTTTTCCGGTCAGCCAGTTGACGCGCCTTGATTATGGTTTCAACCATTGACACAGGGCAATCATCAGAGACAAAAGAAATCATCTTATTGCCCTTGAATTTATTCAATTGCATTTCCCTGTTCCCATTCCCCCCGGTAATAAGCAGATCTTCCGGGAAACTGAATGTTTGTTTTTCATCCCCTGGGCAGTAAGCTACATCCTTGAAATTCTCAATGAGCAAAGAAGCAAGCGTAACCATCCCCCTGTTATAATAAAGGGAAACACAGTAGTTCAATATCTCATGCTCCGGGATGTGGGTCTTTAATATCGCAAGCCAGCTACCGACCCCGTTCAAAACAGCTTTCTGATATTGAATCTTAATGTCGACAGCCGGAGCACCTTTAATATGATAATCAACATACTCATGCATCATGAAATATTGAGCGATTAGCCGCCTGATCATATCGCTGTGCCGGAGGCTTTGGTAGTTCTCAGCAACAAACTTGTGAAACTCTTTTTTCCTGGTCGTTAATTCCTTGACGGTATGGATGGAGTGACTTGATTCCAGCAGTTGTTTTGCCTGGATCATGAGAGAGGCAAAGGGATATAGCTTCGGAACCTGGGTATTGTCGATTAAGGCTTTGTACAAGGACTCATTTTCCGCACTATCTGAAAAGGCAGGCGGCTCTGCGGGACCGGTAATATTTACGGTAAAAAGATTTTTGCCGATGATAACGGGGTAACTTTGGCCACCGTCAAAAAATAAGAGGGCAAGGCCATGATAGCGAGTATCTATTTCGCGCTTGTCGCCTGGTTGCAGTTTACCTTGAAAAATAAAAGTTTCAGTCAGGCTCTCATAAGCGATAACCTTTATATCTACTGCCGCCTGGGAATGAATAATCAGTTTGGCCCAGGCGGAGCATGGTGCTGCCGGGACAAAAAGCATAAAAGAAAAGAATGCAATAAAAAATCGTTGAGCTCCGGCCATTATTAGAAAACAACAAAAGAACCCTCCCGGCAATACGGCAGGGAGGGTTCCCCGTTAATCCTGAAGTAGAATAGCGATTAAAAAAATTCGAAAA
>JANTGB010000191.1 GCA_024763115.1 Desulfobulbaceae bacterium
GAGGCGGCAATAAGCGGGCCATAGATAATCCCCAGGACGCCGAAGACGCTCAAGCCGCCCATGATGGAGATAAAAACCAGCAGGGTAGGCATTTCCGCCTGTCCGCCCACCAGTTTTGGTTTAAAAATATACTCAATGGAAAATGAGATGATAACGTAAAAAATTATCATGATAATACCACCGGAGACATTACCGTTGACAAACAGGTACAGGGCCGCAGGGATTAAAACCAGGCCGATGCCGAAGATGGGCAGAAAGGCGAGAATTCCCATGATCCCCCCCCACAACAGCGGAGAGCCAAAGTCGAAAACGACAAAAATCAAACCGCCCAATACTCCCTGGATCAAGCCGCAGATGCCGTTCCCCAGCATAATTGCCTTGGCGATCTGTTCAAACCTGTCAAGCAGACGTTTGTCCTGTTCGTCAGGCAGAGGAGAAAGGGAGAGGAGATAGTCCACCAGCCGTTGCCGGTCGATGAGCAGAAAAAAGATGACAAGAATCATCATCATGAAATTAAAGATAAAACTTAAAATATTACCGGCCCAGGAACTGGCCTGACTGTAAATAAAATGCCCGGCAACCTTGATGAAATCGGAAAAAAGCTGGCTGAACTGGCCCAGTTTAAGTTTTACATGAAAGCCGAACAGGGCCAGGAAATCCTCAATCCGGCCTAGTATGGCGCTTTGTTCCGTATATTCCCGCACCTTCAGCACCCAGTTGGTTTCTTTTGTGTACTTAAACAGGGAAAAGGCTTCAGTGGACAGGGCGCCGACAAAGAATATCAGGGGAATAAAAACCAGGATTATAATCAGCACACAGGTGACCAGCGAGGAAAATGACTTTGAAAATCTACGGTGCAGCAGGTTGTAAAGAGGCTCAAATATTGTGGTCAGAAGATAGGAGAGCACAATTATGGAAAAAAACGGCCAAAGCAGGCGTCCCAGCAGCAGTCCGACTATCAGAAAAAAAACAAGAAAATATCGGAGGACGAGCGGGTTTGGTGATTGTTGATGCATTTATTATAGCTTATGGGTAACTGCTCATAGGGCACCGAACGGAGTCGAAGTTTATGCCCTGTTTTTTAGGGTGCTTACCTCTTCCCGCGATCAGCCTGTCTTACATAGCACTAGTATGCTGCGCCAGTCTGATCGCGAAAATCTCCGGCACCCTGTAAACAGTTACAAATGAGGTGGTTAACGAATATTAGGTGCCTACCCCCTGTGAGTAGTTACGCTTATGGATTGTTCCCGGGAATTATTAATTATTTATTTTAACTATACACGATTTGTCGCCTGGTGTTGAAAATAAGTTGTTTCAATAGGAGAAATTTTCCGCTATATTCCCTGCTGGAGATAGAAAATAATTTGCCGTTTTATAGTACAAGCAGAAGGATAAAGCATTATGGATATTACGATTGAACAGGCCGCTGAGGATGAGCTGAAAGAAAAACCGGATGAAAACAACCTGGGATTTGGTTCTATTTTTACTGATCATATGCTGGTGATGGCCTATGATGACGGCCACTGGCAGCAGCCTGTAATCAAAAAATATCAAAATTTTTCCCTTGACCCTGCTGCTATGGCGCTTCATTACGGTCAGGCTATTTTTGAAGGATTGAAGGCCTATCGGGGCAAGGATGACCGGATATACTTATTCCGGCCCCAGGACAACCTGCGCCGGATGAATAAGTCCGCCCATCGCATGTGCATGCCGGAAATTAATGTTGATGAGGTATTCGCCGCACTCCAGGAACTGCTGCGCCTGGAAAAAGCATGGGTTCCGTCCGTCTCCGGCGCGACTCTCTATATCCGGCCTACCATGATTGCCACTGAAGCCGGTCTCGGGGTTCGTCCGGCCAGACAATATCTCTTTTTTGTAATTTTAAGCCCGGTCGGTGCCTATTATCCTGAGGGGTTTAATCCGGTAACTATTTTTGTTACGGAAAAATATGTTCGGGCCGTTCCCGGTGGAGTTGGTAATGCCAAAACCGCAGGCAATTACGCAGCCAGTATCATGGCCGCAGTTGAGGCCCAGAAACTGGGCTATACCCAGGTTCTCTGGCTTGATGCCATAGAGCGCAAGTATGTCGAAGAAGTAGGCACCATGAATATTTTCTTTGTAATAGGAGATGAGGTTATAACCCCGCCGTTATCCGGCAGCATCCTGCCCGGCCTGACCAGGGATTCGGTTCTGCGCCTGACCAGGGACTGGGGGCTGAATGTTGTTGAACGGCGGATCAGTATTGATGAGGTTTTTACCGCCGCGGATAATGGTACCCTGCGTGAGGTTTTCGGCACAGGCACGGCTGCGGTTATTTCTCCGGTAGGAGCCCTGAGTTATAAAGGCAATGTCTGCCAGGTTAACTCCGGCAAGACCGGAGAGCTGGCCCAGCGCCTTTTTGATGAACTCCAGGAAATTCAGTATGGCCTGCGGCCTGATCCCTATAATTGGGTTGTAAAATTATAGTGTAACTACTCATGGGGTAAGCGCCTAAACGTTTTCCAAGACCAGGCTTGAAAAAAGAGGCCTCCGGCAGCTCGACTAATGATCGCCTGTTGAATTGTAGGTCTGCTTGAGCGTAGCCGATAAGCGAGCAAAGCGAGACATCGAGAGTGGACAATAACCTGTTGACTGTCTGATTTCGCTGCGCTCAATCAGACCTACGGTTGGGTGCCAGCACCACATTTGGAGAAGTTACCAAAAATCAAAACAAAAAATTGTTTATAGCCACATTTTTTTTCATTTCTCTCTTGATTTTTTCCTTTGCCGTTCCTATTGTTTCGCCCAACAAGGAAATTAAGTGCTTGTTCTGAGTACAATTTCCTTGTTTTGCGTTAACAGTCGAACCACCTGCCCCGATATTCGGGTAATGCTGGTTTAGGTTCCTGATACAAACTTTTAAATTAATTCAGTATGGAGGGCAGTAAATGAAAATTCGTCCATTAAACGATCGAATTCTGGTAAAAAGATTAGAAGGTGAGGAAAAAACAGCCGGTGGTATTATTATCCCGGACAGTGCCAAGGAAAAACCGGCCGAGGGCGAGATAATTGCGATCGGCCCAGGTAAAATAAATGATAAAGGTGAAAGAGTTGCTGTAGATGTAAAGGTCGGTGACCGGATATTATTCAGTAAATACGGCGGAACTGATGTAAAGTATGACGGCGAAGATTATCTGATTATGCGCGAGGATGATATCTTAGGCGTTGTCGAAGCATAATAAAGTGATTAGCTGAATTATGGCGTTTATCCAATGAGTAGTCACATATTTTTAAATTATAACTATATAGATTCTTAAGGAGAATAACGAATATGGCTAAAGAAATTCTATTCGGGTCAAAGGCCCGCGAAGAAATTTTAAATGGTGTTAATACCCTGGCAAATGCGGTTAAAGTTACTCTTGGCCCCAAGGGGCGTAATGTCCTGCTGGAAAAATCTTTTGGCGCGCCTACCATGACCAAGGATGGGGTCAGTGTGGCCAAGGAAATTGAAATTGCCAACAAATTTGAGAACATGGGCGCTCAGATGGTTAAAGAGGTTGCCTCCAAAACCAGTGATGTGGCTGGTGACGGCACCACTACCGCTACTCTGCTGGCCCAGGCTATTTATACCGAGGGCAGCAAACTGGTAGCTGCCGGTCATAACCCCATGGATCTCAAACGGGGTATTGATCAGAGCGTAGAGACTGTTGTCGCTGAACTGGCTAATATTGCCAACCCCACCAAGGAACAGAAGGAAATTGCCCAGGTAGGAACTATATCCGCCAATAACGATGCCACCATCGGTAATATCATTGCCGAGGCCATGGACAAGGTGGGTAAGGAAGGCGTTATCACGGTTGAAGAGGCCAAAAGCATGGATACCACCCTGGATGTTGTAGAGGGCATGCAGTTTGACCGTGGTTATCTTTCCCCTTATTTTGTTACTGATCCCGATAAGATGGAGGTTAATGTCGAAGACCCCTATATCCTGATCAATGAGAAAAAAATCAGCACCATGAAGGATCTGCTGCCCATTCTTGAGCAGGTTGCCAAGATGGGTAAACCCCTGTTTATTATTGCCGAGGATGTTGACGGCGAGGCCCTGGCTACCCTGGTAGTCAATAAGCTGCGCGGTACCCTGAATGTTGCTGCTGTCAAGGCTCCCGGCTTTGGCGACCGCCGCAAAGCCATGCTGGAAGATATCGCCATTCTCACCGGCGGCCAGGTAATTACCGAAGATCTCGGCATTAAACTGGAGAATATTACCATTGATGATCTGGGCACCGCCAAACGCATTGTGGTTGACAAAGACAATACCACTATTATTGACGGCGCCGGCGACAAGGAGAAACTGGCCGGCAGGGTTAAACAGATCCGCACCCAGGCCGAAGATTCCACCTCAGATTATGATCGGGAAAAATTGCAGGAACGGCTGGCGAAACTGATTGGCGGTGTTGCCGTAATTAACGTGGGCGCAGCCACTGAAGTGGAAATGAAAGAGAAAAAGGCTCGGGTTGAAGATGCGCTTAACGCTACCAGGGCCGCGGTTGAGGAAGGTATTGTTCCTGGTGGCGGAGTGGCTTACCTGCGCTGCATGAAAGCTCTCAGCGCCCTGGAACTGAGCCCGGAGCAGGAGCTGGGGAAAAATATTATCATGCGCTCCCTGGAAGAGCCTGTCCGCCAGATAGCCGATAATGCCGGTTGCGAAGGATCGGTTGTGGTTGAAAAGGTGAAGAATCAGGAAGGCGCAAATGGTTTTAACGCTGAATCGGAAGAATATGAAGACCTGATTGCCGCCGGAGTTATTGATCCGGCCAAGGTTACCCGTTTTGCCCTGCAGAACGCGGCCAGTGTTTCCGGTCTGCTGTTGACCACTGAGTGTATGATTGCTGATGCCCCGGAAGAGAAAGATGCTGCACCTGCAATGCCTCCAGGCGGCATGGGCGGCATGGGCGGTATGGGCGGCATGGGCGGCATGATGTAAGCTCAGCTGTTTCCACAGAGATAATAAAAAAAGGGGGGCTTTCCTGGTGGGAAGCCCCCCTTTTTTTTCAAGACTTCAGTGTAACTGCTTCTTAAGTGCTTAGGAGTTATTTCCGTGTTATTGTAACCGTTCACCAGCACCTCATCTTCGCCCGTTTGGGCCTTCTCGAATAGCACAAGTATGCTTCGAAGTCCGAAACGAACGAATCTAAGGCACTGGTAAACACTTACAGGACTGAAGGTTATCGTAAATTTTGTGCCCAGGTGAACGGTTACACTCACTTCGTCATTCC
>JANTGB010000192.1 GCA_024763115.1 Desulfobulbaceae bacterium
TGTGCGTGATAAGGCTGGCACCCATACTACGGGCATAAACTTCGCATACTAATGCTATGTAAGACAGACTTATCGCGTGCAGATGAAGTGCAGCTGAGCAGTTACCTGGTTTTCAATATAATATTTACCAGGGCCACGGCCTTCTCTTCCATGTCCGTTATTCGTCTCTCTACCACTCCGCCCAGGAGATTATGGGCCAGCAGCAGGGGAATGGCGGTCGAGAGACCCAGCATGGTAGTGACAAGGGCCTCAGAGATACCGGATGACATGAGCCGGGGATCACCTGTGCCGTGCTGGGTAATTACATGAAATGTGTTAATCATTCCGGTAACCGTGCCCAGCAGTCCAAGAAGCGGGGCAATGGCGGCCAGCATTCCCAGGGCTGAAAGAAAACGTTCCATTGCCGGAATTTTAGACAGGATTGCCTCCTGCAGGGCATTTTCCATATCCTCACGTCCCATATCCCTGGCATTAATGCCGGCAAGCAGTACATTTGCCAGGGGAGAGACTTTAAGTTTGTCGCATATCTCCGTTGCCCTCTGCCATTTGCCTTGAGTTGCGTACTGTTCGATTTTTGCAATAAGATCTGCGGAATTAATCCGCCGCTTCAGCAGAAAAAGAAGACGCTCAACTATTATAAAAAGGCCGGCGGCAAAGACGCCGATTATGGGCCAGACCACCGGGCCGCCGTTTCTTACCCGCTCCGCAAAACTTAGGCTTGAGGTAAGGTCTCTGATTGCCCCGCCCCTGGAGATATCTACCGGCACATCGTCGCCTTTGCCGTCCATGTAATCTGCCAGTGTACCTTTAATGGCTGAAGGAGGCGGGCTTGCCAGAGCGTAAAACTTTCTGCCTGAGGTCGAATAAGAAAGAAGGCCTGTCTCGCTACCCTGTCTGTAGGCTGCGGTAAAGGGACCGACGAGCAGGATGCGGGCCGTGACCTCATGACCGTCCCTGCCGACGATCAGGCCGTCTTTTATTACAACTCCCTCCGTTTCACTGATTTGAGCCTTGAGTAGTTCCACCATGCGGCGGACATCATCCATACCCGGGAACTGGGCGTTTTTGAGAAGTTCATCCAGAAATGCCGTGTCAGGCTGAAACAGGCCGCTCTGGAGATTTTGCTCAACCAGGGAATTGATATCCTTGGCATTTATTCTGATCACTCCCACCAGTTCGCGGACAACCGCAGCAGCATCGTCAAGTTGGCGGGACAGCTTCTTTTCTTTTTTTTCCAGGCCGGCAGCTTCAACCGTGAGGGCGGCGACATTTTTTTTAAGTTTTTTCCGTAGACTTTTGAGCTCGGAAATTTTCTGCTCCAGAAGTTTTCTGTTATCCATTATGGCCTTTCTCTCTTTCCCGGCCTCGTCAAGAGCGCTCTTTTTTTCAGCGGCAGCCTTTTTTTCAAGGAGCGCCCTGGCTTCCTGCGTTTTGATATGCATGCTCCGCATATCTTCAGCAAAAACATTTACAGTCAGGCAAAGAGAAAAGAGACAGAATATCAGCAGGGCGCAAAGGCCCGACATGGTTGTTTTCATCTTACCTCCACCCTGCCGACCGGTAGGTTTACCAGCTCAACAGGTCGATGCTTCAAGGCCATGTCAACAGTCATTTTTATGTTTCTGTCATATCTACGCGGAAGTTCCTCCCATTTGCCTGAGGCCGTGTTGTAAAAGCCGCATCCGCTCTCATCCAGAGTCTGATAAAAGAGATTAAGGCGACCCAGCCTGAGGCAGGTTACCAGCACAGGCTCTTTGTCAAGTTCAACACTCTCATTTGCGACTTCAACAGTGGTTCCGTATTCAGCCTCAATGAGCAGGGCTTCCATAATTTTTCTGAGTTTTTCAGCTATTGAAACATCAGGAGCATCCATGAGTTCGGCAAGACGCTCCAGACGATCTCTTCTTTCCTTAGGCAAAAAAGGCAGGCTGCTGTTTATCTCGGAGTCGAGCCAGCTCATGGTTTCCTGGAGAAAGGGGAGAATATCCCGGGGTATCCGCCTGATTCCCTCAAGTTCTTTTTCTTTACGGGCAATCCTCTCCCGTGCCCCGTTGACCTGGGAGGAGAGCCGCTCCTGTTCAGCTGTCAGTTCCTGGTTATCGTTTTCAAGCTGCTCAAGCTTCTTGAGCATCCTGTCCCGTTCATCCAGCCACTTTTCTCTTTGGCGCTGGGTCTGCTGTCTGGTGGTAATGGAATCCCTGACCGGCTTTTCCACCCGGTTTTTAACCACATTGTTTTCTGCCGGGGATTCAGGGGCGGCATTGACCTGCCATGGGCAGAAGAAAAGGGATATCGCCAGGCCCAGGATGAAGGGGAAATTTTTAGTATGGCTCATTGCTTATTTACATTTTAAAGTAACTGTTCAGCTGCACTTCATCCGGAGTCTACGCTTACCTGCGCGCGATAATGCTGTCTTACATAGCATTAGTATGCGAAGTTTATGCCCGTAGTATGGGTGCCAGCATTATCACGCACATCTAAAGCACACGGAGTCTCACTTCGTTCGCTTACCTCTGAACAGTTACAGAACTGTGGTTATGAAAGTTTTTCGTCCCTATCTGAATAGTTACATTTTAAAGTTATATCCCGGCCGGGCCTACCATGTTGCTCTCATACTGAACACAGTAGAAAACGGGGCTGCGGAATAGTATTCGGCATCGCCTCCGGAGTTGTCGTCAAACAGGTCAATTACCCCGATGTGATGATCATCAAAGAGGTTTTTGAATTCGAGACTGAATGAAACATTTTTAAGGCCCCATAAACCGTCCAGGCGATATCCCAGGTTGAGGTCGACTACGGTATGGGACGACACGCTCTCATCATGAAGAGCATCGCCGTAGCGTTTGCTCATCCATGTTACCAGCGGGCATATCTCAAAGCCTTCCCATGAATAGATAAATCCGCCTTTTATAAGCCACTCCGGGGTGTCGGGAAGCTGTTGACCATCTATCCTGATCGTGTTGCCGCTTCTGTCAATATCATCCGTAAATTCAAAGTTGGTATAGGATGGATTAAAAAACAGGGTAAATCCCCAGGGAAGATATGCCGCAGCGTCCAGCTCAAAACCAATACTCCTTGCCTTGCCGTCATTCTGATAGTAGTTAAGACCTACTGCCGGGTCATAGCCGTTTACCAGTACGTTTCGATGTCTTGCATAGAAGAATACGGGATGGAAGGAAAAGTCTCTGCCCGTATACCTTAAGCCGATATCAACGTTGTCGGATGTTTCCATTTCCCATTTGTCAAAGATATCCTGCAAAACCATTCCCGCGCTATTGAAACTTGCCTTGTTCCCCACATAGAGATTAGTTATGGGCACATACATATAAGGCCGGACATAGGTACGCCCGTAATTACAATAAATTTCAAGATCATCTTGAAGCGCATAGCCGATGCCGGCCGAGGGCAGCCAGGTATCCCAATCCATTTTGTCCAGTTCAAGATCAGCCTGCTCCGTCAGTACGCCTGATTCCGTCATGTAACCTTTGCTCCCCGGTTCACTGTAATAAAAGTATTTCAGGCCGACCTGCCATTTAAACCCATTATATTCGCCGGAAGACTTGAGATAAGGACTGTGGACATACCCCCTGCCGTCGTTATCAGCGTAATAGGAATAACCAAGATCATTAAGTCCTGAGGAGGTGATGACGGATTTTTTTACATATTTATCCAGCCCGGCTGATTCAAACCAGTAGCCCCCGGTAATGGAAAATGGAGACGACGATGAATCCCAGCGAACCTCGGGAATAACCCCTACCCTATTGAGATCCGTTATTTTTTTGACCATTAAGTTTTTTCCCTTTTTGGTAACAGTCTCAGTGCGCCAGGCATCTTCGTTTGCATAATAGGGTTTAAGAGAAAAGGACAGGGAATCGGGCCTTATGGATTTTATGACAAAACGGAAATCACGGTTGGTTGAACTGTTAGTGTTATATTTGAAATAATTTTTATCAAGAGTCGGGCTTCCGGTGCGATCGGCATTATAGTCCAGCCGGTAGTTATCATCCAGGTTTTTTGCTTCGCTGTAGAGAAGAGGCCTGAAAGAATCATACTCAGCATCATTGAAGCTGAAGAAGCCGTCTACTTCGGCAAGGTCTCCTATTTTCTGGGTAAAGCCGGCGTCTACATGGTTTCTGGGGCCGGCTTCTCCGGGCCCTTTCCATTTGTCGACATCCGTATAGGAATATGAGGCAAAAACAGCGGATCCGGTCGGCAGACTGCCGGAATCAAACCTTACAAAGGTGCGGGAAAATTCATCAGTGCCGAAGGCCTGGCTGAACTCAATGCCCTGGTTTTCCGCAGGACGGCGGAAATAGAGCTCAATAGAGCCTCCCTTGTTGCCGTTTCCGGTACCGAGATCAGTAGGAGAGGCCCCCTTATAAAGAGCGACACCCTTAAGATTTTCCGTATCAAACAGTGTTTCCCTGGGACCTATGGGCATGATGCCGTAATCAGGCATTCCTTCGACCGTAATGCTGCCGAACATACTCTTGACGCCCCGAAACCTGGTATTCTTTTTCCCCAGCCCGTATGAGTCCGTGGCCTCGGTTGAGACACCGGACAGCAGATCGGCTGCCTCGTAAATACTGGATGCAGCCCCGTATCCTTTAAGTTCAAGCCCCTTACGGGTAACCATGGAGCCTGAATAAAGCGAGTCGCCGGCCTGTTTGACCGGCGTAATTACCTCGCCGGTTACGGTAATATCTTCCAGCTCGTAAATTTCATCGGCTGCTGATCTGGTATTTAACGGAAGCAGAAAAAAAAGGAACGAAGCAAAACCGGCAAAAAGTACGCGGAAACACATTGTAGGTCACCTATTGTTACAAGTTTTTTTCAGTTTATTTTGTAATACTATCATTTAAATCGTAACACGGCCGACATTAAACGAAATGGAAAAAAATGCAAGAAAAATTTGGGGCTGATTTACAGCAATAAGAAGAAAAAATGGTTGGAGAGGTGAAAATTACAGCAGACAACATGCAATAGTTATATTTTAATCCCTCAGGAATTATTTTCGTGTGTTTGCGACAAAAAACAAGAAAATGCTTTTGAAATAAAGAACTTGCCTTTACCGTTAAGGGACTTTCATCCCTCAGGTAAGCACCGGACTCCGAGGGGGTACTGAAAAGAGCCCTGAGCCCCCTGAAGTTTTCTTCCACTTCAGCAGGTCAGGGTCTTTCGAAATATAACGGCTTACTTCAAAAAAAAGGTGGGCTGA
>JANTGB010000193.1 GCA_024763115.1 Desulfobulbaceae bacterium
AAAAATAAGCGCAGTCATATAGTTGATATTACGAGCATTATTTTTTCAAAATAACACAGAGTTGGGCAGGTAAGCGAGGCACGAGACTCCGCAGAAATGGCATTCTCGGACAGCCTCCTAGTTGTTATTCCGAGGATAAATTTTTCAGTATTACGCAGAGATCGGGCAAAAAGTCATTAAATCAACGGACTCATAAATAAAGGAGCGAACATGAAACATTCATTTTACTGGTTTTGTTTACTGATAACCGTTTTTATGGGAAGCACTACTGTTAATGCCGCAGAAAAATACCTTATCGGCCCCGGCGATTTACTTGACATAAGCATCTGGAAGGATGAGTCTTTAAGCAGAGTAGTGACTGTGCTGCCTGACGGCACCATAGCATTTCCCCTGATAGGCGAAGTGGCGGCAGCCGATAAAACCGTGGCCCAACTCCAGGAAGAACTGGAAAAAAAGATTTCACGCTTCGTCCCTGATCCGGTCTTGTCCCTGATTGTTCAGCAGGTAAACAGTCTCCAGATTTATGTTGTCGGCCGGGTTAATAATCCGGGCCGATTCATGCTGAATACCAATGTCGACGTTCTTCAGGCTCTGACCATGGCCGGTGGTCTCAACCCTTTTGCCAAGCGGAGCAAGGTGAAGATAATGCGTGAACAAAACGGTCGGACGACTATTTACAATTTTGATTTTGACGAAGTGGCCAAGGGAGAAAATCTTGAACAAAACATTACCCTGAGAAGGGGAGATGTAATTGTTGCCCCCTGACAGATATGATGTCCTATACAGTGTCCGCAATCCGGCCTGAAAAATATAGCTAACACAATAAGTTTTGTCCTCCACTAACCGCCTTCTATTACTTTCAAGGACAAGCCCTGATGAAATCCGGAAAAATTATTCTTGCTTTTTTTTGTTGTCTGCCTTTTCATTCCTCCCCGGCGCAGGCAGACAACTTTAAGGTGCTGCCCTTTGTTGCGGTGCGGCAGGAATATAATAATAATGTTTTATTCAGCCATAAAAACAAAAATGATGACTGGATAACTACCGGTTATTTTGGTTTAAAACTAAATGAAAAAACCGAACGGCTGACAGCCGGTCTCGAAGCCGGGGGAGAGGCTTCAGCTTATGTAGACAACAATGAGCTCAACTCAGTGGATAAATTTTATTCCGGCCGCCTGAGCTATCGGCTCACTCCCCATTTCTCCTTAAACGGCAGCGCAGGCTACAGCGAAGATTCCCGCGCTGACCGAGATCTGGATACGACAGGGTATTCATTAAAGAACGAAATAAGAAAACGCCGGGAGTATTCAGCTTCAGCAGATTATATCCTTAGCGAAAAGTTAACCTCCTTTTTTTCTTTCAGTTATCTTGATGACAAATTTGAAAATTCTTCCCATAATGACATAACTGTCGGAAATGCCCTGTTTGGCCTGACCCGGCAGCTTGAGTTAACCAAACCGACTATTGCCCGATTTTACAGCAGATATTCCCATTATGATTTTTACTCAACTATTATAGAAAACTATTATTTTACCTTCGGGGTTAAGAGACAATTCAGCGAAAGATTAAATATCCTGCTTGATATCGGTCCCCGGTTCACCAGCAGCCGTTCCAAGTTTACCTCCATTTCCTCTGATGATACTGGCATGGGTGGCCAGTGGGTAATTGATTACAGCGGTGAAGTAAACAATTACAGTCTGAGCCTGACCCATGAAATTTCCGGATCCAGCGGTTTCAGCGCTGCCACCAAACGAACAAGTCTAAACTTTAAATACAGGCACCGTTTAACCTATGAATTGTCGGCTTATCTGGGAATTGACTGTATTTACAACAAAACGAACAGTGACAAAATTTATGGCGGTGATTTTGAAAAATTAAGCGTCAGCCTCAAGCCTTCCCTGCGTTATGCCTTTAATAAGGATATGTATATTGAGGGGTTGTATAAATTTACTGAACTTGACGATAAAGTTGGAAATGATGATCGCAGCCGCAATATGATTTATATATTTTTGCGTTACCAATGGCCTGTGATAGAATAGAGGTAACCGCTCACAGGACGCCGGATCTTCGGAGTCGGAGTTTATGCCCTGTTTTTAAGGGGTGCTTACCTCCGCGATAAGACCGGCTTACATATGACTGATACGCTACGCCGGCCTAATCGCAAAAATCTCCCGGAGTCTCCCGCCGGTTGCTTACCGGCAACCTGTAAACAGTTACAGATCGGTGGTTGAGGCAATTTTTCGCCCCTACCTGAATAGTTACTAGGAGGTTGTCCGAGAATAGACATTTTTTCTCAAATCAAGGCATTTTGAAAAAATAAGCACAGCTATATAGTTGATATTGCGAGAATTATTTTTTCAAAATAACACAGAGTTGGGAAAAAAGGGCATTCTCGGACAGCTTCCTAGAGATATTAATAATTTCTGAGGGAAAATATGGAAGAACATGAAATGACGCCCAATGATTATCTGGGGGTTCTTAAACGGCGAAAATGGAGTCTGTTTCTTCCGGCTGCTCTCATTTTTCTGATTTCCATTATTGTTGCTCTGGCTCTGCCGGCGGCATATAAATCCGTTTCTACAATTTTAATTGAAGAACAGGAAATCCCGGCTGACTTTGTTATGAGTACGGTAACCAGTTATGCTGAACAGCGCCTCCAGACAATTAATCAGCGAATCATGAGTTCGACCCGGCTGCTGGAGATAATTAATCGACTGAACCTCTATCCTGACCTCAGGGAAACAGCAACCACAGAAGAAATCGTTGATGAAATGCGTGAAGATATCAGCCTGGAATACATCAGCGCCGACATTGTCGACCGCCGTACCGGCCGTCCGGCAACAGCAACCATCGCTTTCACGCTTGGCTATGAGAGCACCGGCAGCCCGGCTACCGTCCAGAAAGTGGCTAATGTTCTGGCCTCGCTTTTTCTTGAAGAAAATCTTCAGGTCAGAGAACGACAGGCGCTGGAAGCAACCACGTTTCTGGAGGAAGAGCTGGAAAAAGTCAAGGTTGACCTGGCTGCAGTTGAGAAAAAAATAGCTGAATTTAAAAATCAACATATAAATGAATTGCCGGAGATGCTGTCCATGAACATGCAGAGTCTGCAAACGGTTGAAATGACCATCGACCGGGTAAATGAACAGCTTCGCTCCCTTGAAGAACGAAAAGATTCCCTTGATGTGGAACTGGCCAATCTTTCCCCCAAGCTTATCATGGAGGATAAGACCAGACTGGAACAGTTAAAACTGGACCTTACTCATATGGAGACCAAGTTCAGTCCTCTCCATCCTGATGTGATAAAAACCAAAGCGGAAATAACGGAACTGGAAAAAAAGGTCAATGCCTGCCCGACAAAAGAAAATACTCCACTGCCCGACAATCCGGCTTATATCACCATGACCTCGCAGATCGGCGGACTGACTTCACAAATTGACTCAACCCGAAGGCAGTTGAAAGAACTTGAGACAAAGGCTGAGGACTTACGGCGGCGGATAAAAATTACTCCTTCCGTGGAAGAAAAATATAATACTTTTCTGTCGGAAAGAAGTAATCTCCAGGCCAAGTATGATGATCTTTCCCGCAAACTCATGGAAGCCAAAGTTTCTTACGGCCTGGAAAAAGAACAAAAGGGCGAACGCTTTACCCTGATCGATCCGGCCCGCCTGCCGGAAGAACCCTCTAAGCCGAACCGGCCGGCTATTATCCTCATCGGCCTGATTCTGGGACTTGGCGCCGGAGTTGGAACAGCAGCCCTCAAGGAGTTCAGTGATCAATCATTTTATAAGGCAAAGACCTTAAGTGACGCAGCTTCGTTTCCGGTTCTAGCCATTATCCCTCAGATTACCACGGATGAGGATCTTCAGCAGAGGGCCGGAAAAAAGAAAATTATTATAATCGCCGTCATCGGGATGATTATAATTTCCATAGTGCTCTTTCATTTCCTGGTCATGGATTTGAGTATTTTCTGGGCCAAATTAACACGTAAAATCGGCTAACTATTCAGCTGGGGTAAAACTATCCTAACCACTTTCCTGTAACTGTTCAGAGATAAGCGAACGAAGTGAGACTCCGTGTGCTTTAGATATGTTCAATCAGGTCGGCGCGGCATACTGATGCTATGTAAGACAGCCTGATCGGGCGCAGATGAAATGCAGCTGAATAGTTACAGAATTGGTTGATAAGGAGAAAGGAAACAATGAAAATACGAAAGGCCCTGGATAAGGCGAATGCAGAGCGGGCTGCCGGAAAAGTAAACGAAACCTCCCGGCAATCTTCAGCTCTTGAAAAAACTAAAACCGGACTGGAATCAAATAATAGGCCTGATCCCGATAAATGGCAGAAACCGGTTTATTCAAAATCCACTGCTGTAAAGGTAGATCCCCTCCTGCTGGCGCAGAATCGTTGTGCCTGTATTCTCGGTGATGCTCCCTGCATGGATGCCTTTAAGGTTTTGCGTACCCATATTCAACAGCGAACCAAAGATATGGGCTTAAATACGGTAATGATTACCAGTGTCCATAATAGTGAAGGAAAAACCCTTACCGCTATTAATCTGGCCTTGACCTTTGCCCGGGAACATCAGCAGACTTCACTGCTTGTTGATTGTGATTTCCAAAAACAAGATATTTATAAATATATGGGAACCGGCGGAGAAAAGGGGCTGGTTAATTTTTTTCTGGATAATAAGCCCCTGGAGGAATTGATTATCTGGCCCGGCATTGATAAAATTTCTCTGCTCTCCGGCGGCAGGGCTATCCAGGACAGCACTGAGCTGCTTGGTTCTCAGAAAATGAAAGAACTGATCGCCGAGGTAAAATCACGCTATCTTGACCGCTATATTTTTCTTGATGTACCGGCTGTGCTTGATGGCGCCGATGCTATGGCCTTTGCCCCTCTGGTCGATGTAATCATTATGGTTGTCGTACCCGGCCGGACGACAATACCGGATGTAGAAAGGGCTCTCAATCTGCTGCCCAGGGAAAAATTTCTGGGCTTTGTCATGAATGACAAAAATAACGTATTATAGTAAGTTCTCACCAGGTAAGGGTTCACTCAAAAATTAATTCGCAGAGATGAGATGTAAGGTGGGCATATAGGAGGCTGTCCGAGAATGCCCTTTCTGCGGAGTCTCGTGCCTCGCTTACCTGCCCAACTCTGTGTTATTTTGAAAAAATAATGCTCGTAATATCAACTATATGACTGCGCTTATTTTT
>JANTGB010000194.1 GCA_024763115.1 Desulfobulbaceae bacterium
AAGCGAGGAACGAGACTCCGAATGAACAAATCTAAGGCACTGGTAAACGCTTAGAGACTTAAATATTGCAAAGATTTACTCCCTGGTGAACGGTTACCCATAAACGGATATTCCGTCTCACAGTTTTATTAACCAAGTTCGGCAAAACGTTCCCAGAAATCCGGGAATGATTTGGCCACACAGCTGTCATTGACAATTACAACGCCGGGTACAACCAGTCCGGCAACGGCCAGACACATGGCGATGCGGTGATCATTGTAGGTCTCAATTTCCGCGCCCCGCAAGGCTGCCGGGCCGACGCCGTCAATGATGAGCTGATCCGGCTTTTCTTCCAGGCGGACGCCGATCCTGGACAATTCAGTGGCCATGGCGCTTAAGCGGTCACATTCCTTAATTCTCAGATGAGCCACGTTTTTAATCACCGTACGGCCATAGGCCATGGCCGCCGCCACAGCCAGGGTTGGCGCGACATCAGGGCAATCCCCCATATCCACCTCGATTCCGTTTAATTTTTCCGGGCCCTTGACTGTAATTCCCTGATCATAACTCACCTGACAGCCCATCTTTTCCAGCAAGGCAACCAGGGCGGTATCGCCCTGCAGTGATTTTTGCGGGACATTGCTGACCGTTACTCTGCCGCCTGTTATTGCGGCTGCGGCAAAAAAATATGAGGCGCTGGAGGCGTCTCCCTCAATTAGATAAGTCCGGGGCTTGTAGCTGCCCTGGTCAATGTCAAAATGGGTTAAATCAGCATTGGCGGTAACCTTGATTCCAAATGAGTTCATTACTGCCAGGGTCATGGTAACGTAAGGACGGGAAGGCACGGCTCCTTTAACCTGCAACTCCGCCTTTTTCCTTGCATAGGGTGCCACCAGCAGCAGGGAAGAGAGATATTGACTGCTCTTCCCTTCCGGCAGTATGGTTAAACCGCCGCTGATGCCGTCCGCCTTTATTTCCAGAGGGGGACAGCCTGTGGAGTTTATGCTTTTTATCGCAACTCCCCAGCCCTGCAGGGCCTTTATCAGAGGCTCAATGGGCCGTTCTTCCATCCTTTTTTCACCACTTATAATAAATAAACCCGAGCCCAGGGCCGCAACAGAGGTCAGGAATCGGGTGGCAGTGCCGTTGTTCCCCAGAAAAATTTCCTTGGCCGGTTTTTTTATCCGCCCTCCCCGGCCCTTGACCCGCCATTCCGTTATCTGAGATTCCACCTCTATGCCCATGGCGCGGAGGGCCATGGCAGTATAGGCCGTATCTTCACTGGCCAGAGGGCCGACGAGAGTGGACTCTCCGTTGACCAGGGCGGCGGCTATCAGGGCCCGCTGGGTAATGCTTTTTGAACCAGGGACTTCAACAGTTGCGTCTATTTTATTTAACGGGGTAATTTTTTTCATATTTTTTGTTGTTATTTAGTAACTACTCATGGGGTAAGCGTCCTAACTTCGCTAACCCCTGTAATTGTAACGGGTTACAGGGTGCCGGAGATTTTTGTGATCAGATCGGCGCAGCGTATTAGTCATACGTAAGCCGGACTGATCGCGGAAATATGCGGTGCCCTGTGAGCAGTTACGTTATTTATAATTTTGCCAACTGCTCACAGGGCGCCGGACTGATCACGAAAATCTCCCGGGATCTCCGGCTGGTCGCTTGACTGCACCCTGTAAGTAACAGCGATGCGGCATCATGCAATTACAGTGGTTGACAACTTTAAGGAGCTTATCCCGTGAGTAGTTACTGATTCTGTTTCATTCACCGACAGTCAAGCCCTGCCTCCAATTGCTGCTTCATGATCGGCAGCGGCGCATCTCTGCCGGTCCATAGTTCAAACTGGGCCACGCCCTGGTAGAGTAACATGGCAAGGCCGTTAATAGTTCGGCAGCCCGCAGCCCTTGCCTCGCGGAGTAACCTGGTTTCCAGCGGCGCATAGACGATATCCATGATCACCGGAAAATTTTTCAGGGCTTTTGCCGGAATCGGAGAATAGTCGATGTCGGGCGCCATGCCGGCCGAGGTGGCATTAATCAGGCCGTCAGCCGTCAAAGCAGGAATATCGGACAGGGAATGCCAGTCACATTCTAATTCCCGAGCCAGCTTTTCACCGGACTTTTTTGTCCGGCCGGCCAGGACAACTTCAGTCCCGGTCTCCAGCAGGCCGAAACCAATGGCCCGGGCCGCACCGCCGGCCCCCAGCAGCACAATTTTTTTATTCTTCATATCCAGACAATCACTCAGAGCCCGGTTGGCTCCCATCCAGTCTGTATTAAAACCCTTAATTCCTGATTTGTCATCAATCATCAGGGTATTAACCGCGCCTATCCTGGCAGCCATCGGGTCAATTTCATCCAGCAGGGGAATGACGGCCTGTTTGTGGGGAATAGTGACACTGACACCTCTGACATGCAGGGCCCTGAAACCATTTAAGGCCGCCGCTACATCCTGAACCGGAAAGGGCACGTAAACCGAGTTAAGGCCCAGTTTGGTGAAGGCGGCGTTATGCATGGCAGGACTCAGACTGTGGCCGACCGGATCGCCCATTATACCATGCAGGGTTGTTTTCCCATTAATTTTCATTGACAAGTTCCATAATCTTTTTAATAGAGGCAAGCTCAAACTGGCCGGGAGCGGTGTTTGCTGCTGAATCAGGAGCCGCGTAGGTCATGTATCCACCCAGTGATAAGGTGGCCAGACGACTGATTTTTCCAGCTTTTCCCATACAGAAGGCGCAAAGAGAGAAATTTTTTTCCAGGGCGTTTACCTGCAGCCGCAAAACCCGGAGAACATCAATAAAGTCATGAGCCATGGTGACTATTTTACCAATGGTCGCGCCCGTATCATACATTTGGGACAGAATTTTTTCAAGTTCGGGTCTTGGTGGGGTATTTGCAAAATTGTGCCAGGAGACAATGCTTTGGCAGCCGTTGTCATAAGCCAGGTCGATAAGCCTGCGCCGCGCCTTATTCCCGGTTCGCAGTTCAATATCAATATAGGCGGTTCCGGCCCTGATCGCTTCTGCCAACTGTTTTAATCGTTCACTCTCCCGGCCCTTATAATATCCTCCCTCCCAGTCAGGCCGGTTGGTAAAGAGCAGCGGAGTTTCAATGTTGGTGAGAAAGGGCTTGATTTGCGGAGGAGTATCCTGGGTATCAAGTCTGATTTCAATGACATCCGCCTGCCCGTCCACTCTCCGGGCCGCAGCCAGAGCGGAATTAACATCAGGGCTGCCGATTGACACGCAAATTTTGCCGGTTGGCGGATTATGTTTTGAAATTTCTGTTGTTGAACAATTTGTCATGTTACTATTCACTCGTAATTTAAGGGATCACGCAAAAATAAATTAGTAGGGATAAGGTGTAATATACATTTAGGCGCTTAGATCCCTAACCCACTAAAGTGGAAGAAAACCTCAGGGTTCTTAGGACAAGTCCCTTAACAGTAGAGGCAAATTATTTATTTCAAAAGCATTTTTTGATTTCTTACCACAAATAACACGAAAATAATTCCTAAGCGCCTAAACTAAACAATTTGTAACTATTCAGGTAGGGACGAAAAACTTTCATAACCACAGTTCTGTATGACGGCGCTTTGCTCCTGTTCAGATGTGCTTTAGCTGTGCGTGATAATGCCGGCGCAGCATACTAATGCTATGTAAGACAGACTTATCGCGTGCAGATGAAGTGCAGCTGAATAGTTACAGAATTTTATTTATTATACAACACAATTTGCAAAGTTTACACTTATTCACTTCAGGAAGTGTTCTGCACCGGGTATCTTGGCTGAGGCTGAGTGCCGAGGATTGAAGTAATACATCGCAGAACCGTAGGGACATCCCTTGTGGGTGTCCCTGGTTGCCCTAAGTGAACACCCCGTTTAAAGAAAATCAGCGGAAAAATAGGCCAATTTATCTGATTTTGCAGTAGATTAGCTATTCTCGGCCAGGGTCCCAGGCGCTTATTCCCGTCGGGCGAAGACTGAAAAGAGTGCCGTTATAAAAAATTTTACCGTCAGAGATGTTAGTTATACATAAGCCGGGCTGATTGGGCATCATTTATGTAACTAGCCGAAATTATAAAATAATTGCCATAGGTTTAAAAATTTGTCAAGCCTGAACCCGGCCGGCCGGCTGCCGGCTTCGACCTTGATGCCGTCGAATTGGAGAAGGTATCCGTTCAGGCAATAGGACAATTTACAGACTTGAAGTTTTTTCTGCAATTTTGGTATAGTATTGCCCGGTCATTTACTGTTGGAACAGGATTTAATTGATGAAGTCCATAAACCGGCAGACGAAAAATTATTTTGGCCGCATTGTATGGAAAGCCGATTGACCTCCCTGGAAATTTTAATGTTTTTAATGCTGATAATATCTTGTTTGATATGAGGAATCAGGTCTGACATGACCAGGTTATTTGCAGCTCTTGATTTGCCGGCCGAAATTAAAGGCAGGCTTAAACGTATTTGTTTCGGGTTGCCCAGGACGCGCTGGGTGCCGGAAGAGCAGCTGCATCTGACCTTACGTTTTATCGGCGAGGTTGACGGCGCTCTGTTTCAGGATATTCGGGCCGGACTTGCCGGGGTGCGAGCCCCGGAATTGAATCTTCAACTTGAGGGATGCGGTTTTTTCCCGCCCAGGAAAAAACCCAGGGTTGTCTGGGTGGGAATTGCTGAAAACCAAGAGCTTCTTCAGCTCCGCAATAAAATAGAAAAAATTATCCGCCAGGTGGGGCTGGAACCGGAAAAACGTAAATTCGCCCCGCACATCACTGTGGCCCGACTGCAGTCGCCGCCCTTAAAAAAAGTGACTGATTTTCTGGCCGCCAACAGTATGTTCAGCACCCAACCGTTTGTGGTTGATCATTTTTCCCTTTATTCAAGCCTGTTGACCCCCGGAGGCGCAATTCATACCATTGAGGCGGATTATTTTTTGTATCCTGTGCCGAGGCAAATATAGTTGAATCAGTCAAAGTATCCTTTGAGCAGATAGTTAAGTATTATGGTTCCGGGTGGAAAATAGAATTCGGTTTCAAATTCGTAACCGTTCACCAGGGCACAAAATTTACGATAACCTTCAGTCCTGTAAGTGTTTACCAGTGCCTTAGATTCGTTCATTCGGAGTCTCGTTCCTCGCTTACCTGTGCCTGCGCAGCATACTGGTGCTATTCAAGCAGGCAGGTAAGCGTAGACTCCGAAATGGGCAAAG
>JANTGB010000195.1 GCA_024763115.1 Desulfobulbaceae bacterium
TATGGACATTTAGAGAAGTGATCTAATTGCATGCAACCGCAGGCGTAGCACAGCTACGTTGAGGATTGCATAATTGCAGATCGCTTTTCTAAATGTTTAGATTGCGCCTTAGAATGCGAAGTTATTTTTGGGTGAGTTCTTAGTATCGAATTCAGGGAGAGAAGGCATGAGTACAAAAATGAAGAAAAATAAAATTCTTTTTGTTGATGATGTTCCGACAAATATCAAGGTACTGCTTGAAGTTTTAAAGGACGATTACAAAGTTATCTTTGCTCAAAGTGGCAAAGAGGCTGTTAAACTTGCCGCTAAATCACTTCCAGATCTTATTTTACTTGATATCATGATGCCGGAGATGGATGGCTATGAGGTTTGCAGGCAACTGAAAAATAATCCTGAAACGAGTGATATCCCGATAATTTTTGTAACGGCCATGAATGAAGAGGAGGATGAGACCAGGGGATTAAATCTTGGTGCGGTTGATTATATCACCAAACCCTTCAGTCTGCCTATTGTCAAAGCGCGAATCAAAACCCACCTGGAATTGAAACAGCGTCGCGATCAACTTAAGGGCCGGACTGAAGAACTGGCTGCTACCAACAAGCTCCTGCAGGAAGAAATTATTGAACGAAAAAACGTTGAGGAAATGATTCGTGAACATATATCATTTCTCCACGATCTGATAAAGTCAAACTCGTTTCCCTCTGCTGTTCAGGCCGCTGAGCTGATCCATAATGAAAAAGAATTATAACCGCTTTTTGTTTTGTGACCCTTCATTGTTGTGACATTTACTTTAGATCAGGTCAGCCGATCCTACCCTTTTAAGCCGCATTCGTTCGCTCTCGGCAATAATTTACTTTCATATATTGATGAAGGCCAAGGCGAGACTGTTGTAATGTTGCACGGCAATCCTACCTGGTCATATTATTACCGTAATCTTGCCGGACTGCTCAAGAGCAGATACCGGGTGATTGTTCCCGATCATCTGGGCTGCGGCCTGTCGGATAAGCCGCAGGATTATCCCTACCATCTTGAAGACCATATAAATAATCTTGAAAAATTGTTGGCCGGTCTCAAGATAGAGCGAATTTCCCTGGTTGTCCACGACTGGGGCGGGGCAATCGGCATGGGTTACGCAATTCGGCACCCCGAACAGATTAAATCCCTGGTTATCTTGAATACGGCGGCATTTCTCTCGTCGAGAATTCCCCGGCGGATCAGAATATGCCGGACACCGCTGCTTGGCCCCTTGCTGGTTCGTGGCTTAAACGGCTTTGCCGGCCCGGCTCGTTACATGGCAGTGACTAAAGCAATGCCTGACGATGTCGCCAAAGCCTATATCGCCCCTTATGATTCCTGGCATAACCGGGTGGCGGTGGCTCGTTTTGTCCAGGATATACCCCTTTCTCCCCAGGACTATTCCTGGAATACTCTGCTTCAGATCGAACAGGGACTCGAACAGTTTCAGGACAGGCCCATGCTTATTCTCTGGGGAGGCAGAGATTTTTGCTTCAACGATCATTTTTATGAAATATGGCGGCAGAAATTTCCTCAGGCCCGGACAAAATACTTCCCTGAGGCCGGGCATTATGTTTTAGAAGATGCCTTTGCCGAGATAGGTCCACTGGTGGAGGATTTTCTTGCCGCAGAACAGTAACATAGCTCTGGCCCTGACCGAAGTTGCCGCTGAAATCCCGGAGCAGACAGCCTTGATAAGCCGTCATGGCCGGGGCAGGAAAAAGTGGACGTTTCTACAACTGGCAGATAACGCGGCCGGCTACTGCCGGGCATTACGGAAAAACGGCGTAAAATCAGGCGACCGGGTCATGCTGATGGTCAAGCCTTCCATGGAATTTGTCTGCCTGACCTTTGCCCTTTTCCGACTTGGGGCCGTGGTTATCCTTATTGATCCGGGAATGGGCTATAAAAACCTGCTCAAATGCGTGGGCTCGGTCAACCCCCTGGTGTTTATCGGGATTACCAGGGCCCATATTTTTAAAAAAATATTTCCCACTCCCTTTAAAACCGTAAAATTTAATTTTACCCTCAGTCCATCAATGGGTTTTTTCGGTTCACGATTACGGCCCATGCCGGGTTCAGCCGACAACCTTGACTTTCAGACAAAGTCGGATGATCCGGCCGCCATAATCTTTACCACCGGCAGCACCGGGCCACCTAAGGGGGTGCAGTATACCCATGGAATTTTTCAGGCCCAGCTTGATCTTATCCGTGATTATTACCGGATAGGCCGGCGTGATATCGACCAGCCGGCCTTCCCGCTCTTTGCCCTATTCTCTACTGCTCTCGGGGCCTGCGCCGTGATCCCGGACATGAACCCGGCCCAGCCGGCCAGGGTTGATCCGGCCCGTTTCATTAAAACAATAAGTGATCATCAGGTCAGCTATTCATTCGGTTCACCGGCAATCTGGAATGTGGTAAGCCGTTATTGCCTTAAACAAAATATTAAATTGCCGGTGAAAAAAATTCTCATGGCCGGGGCCCCGGTCTCAGGCGAACTGATTGAACGGGTAATGAAAATTATGGCGCCCGGCGGAGAGATCCATACTCCCTACGGAGCCACGGAATCCCTGCCCATTGCCTCAATGACCGGCTCGGAAATTCTGGCCGATACCTGGGCGCTTACCCGAAAGGGTAAGGGAACCTGCGTGGGGCGGCCTTTGCCCGGCATTGATATAAAAATTATTTCCGTCTCAGATCGGCCCATAGCCGACTGGAACGAAAAGCTGATTTTGAAAAATAATGAAATTGGCGAAATAGTAGTCAAGGGGCCGGTCGTTACCAGAGCTTATGACAACAATGATAAAGAAAACCGGCTGGCCAAGATTGCTGATGGAATGGGTTTTTGGCATCGGATGGGTGATGTGGGTTATTTTGACGACCAGGGCCGCCTCTGGTTCTGCGGTCGCCGGGCCCACCGGGTGTGCACGGCTGACGGGGTGATGTATACTATCTGCTGTGAGGCTATATTTAATGAACATCCGGCCATTTACCGCTCCGCCCTGGTGGGGGTGGGCCAGGCCGGCAATGAGCTGCCGGTCATAATTGTCGAGCCTTATGAAAAGGTAAACAACAGGGAAAAATTGATAATGGAACTTAAGGAACTGGGTCAGGCTAATGCCCTTACCCAAAATATAAAACATTTTTTTATCCATCCCTCATTTCCGGTGGATATCCGGCATAATGCCAAAATCTTTCGGGAAAAACTGGCCATCTGGGCTGAGGGAAAACTGGGAGAGAAAAAATGAAAAAGGTGATTGTCACCGGGGGCGGCGGTTTTATCGGCAAGGCCATTGTCCGCCGTCTGCTTGAGCAGGGAATTGCGGTCACGGTAGTAGGTCGCCGGAATTATCCCGGTCTCCCGGCTCTGGGCGCATCCATAGCCAGGGGTGATATCAGGGATCAATCATTTCTGCTGAATAATTTTAAAGATCATGATACGGTTTTCCATGTGGCTGCCATAGCGGGAATCTGGGGCGGTCAGGACTTGTATTATTCCATCAATGTAAGCGGCACGGAAAATGTCCTGGCTGCCTGCCGGGCCAATAATATCAGCAGGCTTATCTACACCAGCACGCCCAGCGTGGTTTTCAGCGGTAATGATTTAAAAGGCGCTGACGAAACAACGCCATACGCTGAAAAATTTCTCTGTCATTACGCCGAAAGCAAGACAATTGCCGAAAAAATGGTGCTGGCGGCAAACTGCGAGGAGTTAATGACCTGCGCTATCCGGCCTCATCTGGTCTGGGGGCCGGGCGATACCAACCTTATTCCCCGGCTTATTTCCAGGGGCCGGAGAAAACAGCTGCGTATTGTCGGTGATGGTGACAATATGGTCGCCATTTCCTATATCGACAACGTAGTCAGCGCTCATCTGCTGGCCGCCGCCAACCTTGAGCAATCCGCTTCCGCCGCAGGCAAGGCCTATTTTATTGCCCAGAATGAGCCGGTTAATCTCTGGAACTGGATAAATGAACTTTTTGCCCGCCTTGACATCCCCCTGGTGGAGAAAAAAGTTTCTTTTAAAAAGGCCTGGCTGGCCGGATTCGTCCTGGAAAAAATTTATACCTTATTGTTATGGGAACGGGAACCGCGCATGACCCGTTTTCTGGCCGAACAACTGGCAAAATCGCACTGGTTCTCCCTGGAGGCGGCAAAAAAAGATCTGGGTTACGAGCCGCAGGTAAGCACGGAGGATGGGCTTGTCAGGGTAATTGAATGGATAAAGGCGGGCAAGCCTGAGTTATAAGAAACTTTTCCGCAAAGGCTTTAAGTCGTTATAAGCCACTGAAACGTAACTGCTCAGGTTGCGCTTAGATAAGCGATCTTACGTGACTCCGGGGAAGTGCGTGATAAGGCCGGCGCAGCATGCTGATGCTATGTAAGGCAGCAACATTCAATCGCTCTTGTCGCGTGCATATTAAGTGCGGCCGGATAGTTACAATTATAATTCATTGTACTTGCGGGCAAGTCCTTTTGCCTTGTCAACCGGGTATTTTTTTGCGTTTTTTATCATCTTGGCATGAGCCGCCTCTAAAGGGTCAATCCCGAACTTATCGGCAAGATTAGTCAGATAAATCATAACGTCGCCGATCTCTTCAGCCAGGTGTTCCCGGCCTGATTCATCAAGATTAAAACTTTGCTCCCGGGTAAGCCATTGGAAAATTTCAATAATTTCCGCAGCCTCAACACATAAAGCCATGGCGAGATTTTTGGGGGAATGAAACTGGAGCCACTCTCTTTCTTTGGCAAAATTGCGTAAATTTTCTCTTAGTTTTTCCATTTTCCAGATCTGTTTCAACTACATTGGGGAATCAAGAGGTAATGCAATATATTACTGTAATGTGTAACCTGGCGAAATTACAATATATTTCGATACGGCCGGAGCAATTTACCAACATATTCCAACTAAGTTTTGTTACAATGTAACTACTCATGGGGTAAGCGTCCTAACTTCGCTTACCCCATGAGTAGTTACTATTTAACCATTCCAGTATTTGTATTTCAAGTCCTGGATAAAATATCGGTATATCGCAGGGGGGTGCCTGCCGAGGCGGTGCTCATGGAGAGTTTACCTAAAAATCAACGGTAAACGTGGCATAAACAGACAAGGGGAGGCCTGGAGAGTAACTTGTGGTTCCGCCCCAGTAGCT